>JANWWB010000342.1 GCA_025056515.1 Anaerolineales bacterium | reverse complement strand
GGCTTCGATTTTGACACTGGATGAAAAAGGGCCTTTCTTGCGTTTTTTGGCTATACCCTGGTTCCATCGTCAAGCATTGCAGGACGTACGCGTTCCGCTCAAGGGGAGTTTGGCCGGACGTTCGCTGACCAGTGACCAGGTTGTTATCGCTTTGGACGTCTCGCGTGAGCCAGATCACTTCAAAGGCGCCGATCAGGCCAGTGGGTTTGTCACCCGTTCTTTGATTGCTGCACCTATTCATCACCTCGGTAAAGCGCTGGCTGTGCTTCAGGCAGTGAACTTGTCTGCTGCTCCAGATGCTGAAGACTTGCTTTTGCTCTCTTTCCTAACCTCCCAAGCCGCAATCGGTTTTCATCTAGTTGCTTTGCAAACTAAGGATAAGAAAGCCAACGAAGAAATGAAGCAACTGGAACGCATGAAGAGCGATTTCATTGCCATTGCCTCCCACGAGTTGCGTACACCGCTTGGCCTTGTCTTAGGACACTCAACCTTTTTACGCGAGGTGATTGATCCAAACTATCGCCCACAGATGGATATCATTGTACGCAACGCCATGCGCCTGAAAGAAATCGTGGATAATATGGCAAATCTTGAGAATTTCCAGCGAGGCACGTCAAGTCTGCGTCGACAGACCTTTTCCGTTAAACGCTTGGTTGAAGAAACGCGCGACTCGTTCTATCAAGAAGCGACTCAAAAAGGACTTTCTATTCAAGTAAAAACAGACTCGTCTCCTATGGTTGTGGAGGGAGATGTTGAGAAAATTAGAATTGCTTTGGACAACTTGGTGCGCAATGCGATTACCTTCACCAACCCAGGGGGACATGTTCTCATTACGGCCTATCCGAAAAGCGATTATGTGGAGGTGTCGGTGATAGATGATGGGATTGGCATACCCGCAGCCGATTTGCCGCGCATTTTTGAGCGTTTCTATCAGGCTGAATCACATCTCACTCGTAAGCACGGTGGTTTGGGATTGGGATTGTCGGTGGCTAAAATCATGATTGAGATGCACGGAGGCCGAATCTGGGCAGAAAGCGTGGAAGGCAAAGGGAGCAAATTTACCTTTCTCCTGCCCCTTGTGTCGTCTAAAAACAAGATCACTTCTTCTGTCGAGCAATCGTAATGGGTATTCGTTACGTCCTGGCTGGGCGGTTACACCGCGATTTTCTCTTGCCGTTCAATGCGCGTCCTCTCCTGGATGTACCGGGCGGCAATTTACTTTATGCCGCAACAGGATTGAGCCTTTGGGATAAAGCGCTCGGTCTACTTGCGCGAGTCGGCGAAGATTATCCGCGCCAATGGCTCGATCGGTTCGTCCGCTATGGTTGGGATATCCAGGGAATCAAAATCGTCCCGGAAAAGCTTGACTTGCGCTATTTCCAAGCCCTGCTTGACCCCTACACCGTCCAGAAGACCAATCCGGTTTCACACTTTGTCCGGCTAGGGATGACTTTTCCCAAGGCTCTGCTCGGTTACACACCACCGGTCGAGCAATCGGATGACCTGAAGACCGTCCATCCGGCTTCCCCTAGGCCAGGAGATATTCCGCCTACTTACCTGGACGCAAATGCCGCCCATATCTGTCCGCTGGATTTTATGAGTGCGAATCGGCTTGTGGCGGCTTTTCAACAAGCAAAGCTGACCACCCTCACGCTGGACCCCTTATCGAGCTGGATGCTCCCTGAGGCCTGGGACGAAGTACGCGGCTTGGTTCATGGGCTGACCGCCTTCTTACCCTCGGAAGAAGAGGCTCGTTCGTTATTCCGCAACCGCTCAACCGACTTGTGGGAAATTGCCGAGGCGCTTGCCTCCTTTGGATGCGATTTTGTCATCATCAAATGCGGCGCTCAAGGACAATTACTCTACGATGCCTCGACTCAGAAACGCTGGCACATTCCTGCCTACCCGGCGCGCCTAGCCGATCCAACAGGAGCTGGCGATGCTTTCTGCGGCGGATTCCTCGCCGGTTACCTCAAGACATTTGACCCTTTGCGGGCTGTCTTACACGGGAATATCTCTGCTTCTCTGGCAATTGAAGGGAGCGGCGCTCTTTACGCTTTGGACACTCTCCCAAGATTGGCACAAGCCCGTCTCGAGTCACTAGCTGGGCTTGTCCGACAGGAATAACTCATGCGGATGCTTCTCAAATCCATCTTGGATCTGGCCATCGAGATTCAACAAATCCCGGCTCCAACCTTTCACGAAGAACGGAGAGCCGAATTTGTGCATGCTCGCTTTCTTGCTGAAGGGCTAGCAGATACCGAGATCGCTTCGCCCGGCAATGTGTATGCTTGTCTGCGCTCACCGCATCCTGTCCGTCCTCCCCTGGTGGTCACCGCGCATTTGGATACCGTTTTTCCCTTCGAGACAGACTTGAGTGTGCGGAACGAGGGAAGTGAAATCCATGCTCCTGGTATTGGTGATAATGCTCTGGGCGTTGCCGCTCTTTTTGGTCTGATTTGGGCGCTCAAGGAAGAGGCGATTACGTTGTCGTTTGACCTGTGGTTAGTTGCAACGGTCGGAGAAGAAGGTCTGGGCGACTTGCGCGGGATGAAAGCTGTTGTTGAACGCTTTGGGGCGAATATTTTGGCTTACCTGGTTTTGGAAGGCTTATCTCTGGGGCAAATTCATCACCGCGCTTTGGGTGTACGGCGCTACCGTGTCACAGCACGCACTGCAGGGGGACATTCTTGGTCGGATTACGGCAAGCCTTCGGCTATTCATGAATTGGCCGAACTGATTGTTGCCTTCAATCGCTTGCCTTTGCCTAAACAGGCGCGTAGCACTCTGAATGTAGGGACGATTCATGGAGGGATATCGGTCAACACGATTGCTGCCGAAGCCAGCTTGGAGCTTGATTTGCGTTCTGAGCGCGCTGAAACCCTTGATCTTCTGGCGCGGCAAGTGGAGCGGATTTGTCAACAGGCCAATCGTCCCGGTGTTCTCATCGAATATAACTTGATCGGCAAACGGCCGGCCGGGGAGATTCCCGCCTTGCATCCACTCGTCCAAATAGCAAAGGAATGCCTGCAAGCTGAGGGCCTCGAACCTAGGCTGGTCGTTGGTTCCACAGATGCCAATATTCCTCTCAGTCGGGGGTTGCCGGCGCTTTGCCTAGGCTTAACAACCGGCGGTGGTGCTCATACGGTGCACGAGTACATTCGCACAGCTCCTCTCGAACACGGAATGCGCCAGTTGCTTCACCTGATACGCCGTCTGGCCGGATAAGTGGAGAAAGTGTAACTTTTTTGTCTGAAATTAATCTAAACAGTGATTTTGTTGTTCATTCCATAGACCTGGAGGAAGGTATGGCCAAAGTTGTCATTCTGGGCGCTGGCTTCGCAGGTCAGACGGCTGCTCTCTATCTGGGCCACCGATTAGGCAAAAAGCACGACATTACGGTTGTCAGCAATCGAGATGTCTTCGGGTATGTGCCCTCGTGGGTATGGGTCGGCGTAGGACACATGAAGCCAGAGCAAACTGTTTTTAAACTCAAACCTGTTTACGACCGTTTTCATGTCCACTTTGTTCATGCAGCTGCCAAGGAGGTGCATCCTGAACCGGGAGACCAATATTTGCTGGTAGAGGAAGTAGGCACAGGCAAGAGCATCCAACTCGATTATGATTATCTTATCATCGCCACTGGACCTTATCTGAATTACGCTGGAACGCCTGGGTTGGGACCGGAAAACGGCTATACTCATTCGATTTGCTCCTATCCCCATGCTGTGAAGACACGCGATGCCTATCTTGAGCTGGTCAAGCGGATGGAGAAAGGTGAACGGGTCAAGATTGTTGTTGGAACCGGCCATCCCTTGGCAACCTGTCAGGGCGCAGCGTTTGAATACCTCAGCAATATTCATAAGGATCTGGTCAAACGCAAATTGCGTCATCAAGCGGATCTGCTCTGGCTTTCGAATGAACCGGCCTTAGGCGACTTTGGCGTCAACGGCGTCCAGGTCAAGCGGAATGGTCACGTCTTACGCAGTGAAGAGTTTATTCGCTCTATCTTTAACGATGCCGGCATTCGCTATCAAGTGCAGACGGGTGTTACACGGGTTGAACCGGGTAAGATTTACTGGCAAAACTATGAGGGGGTTGAAGGTGAGACCGAGTTTGATTTTGCCATGTTGATTCCCCAATTCAAAGGTCAGCCGATTAAGTTCATCGCCAAAGATGGCAGCGACATTACTTCCAAGGTCACAAATCCTGCTGGGTTTATCTTGGTCGATGCCATGTATGGTCTACCGTATGACCAGCTGGTGAAGACGCCAGAAGCCTGGCCGGCCAAGTATCAAAATCCTACCTACCCGAACATTTTTGCCGCGGGGATTGCCTTTGCTCCGCCTGGGCCGGTCTC
>JANWWB010000170.1 GCA_025056515.1 Anaerolineales bacterium | reverse complement strand
AGAAAATCAATCAAGAAGGACGTCGGTACTTCAGGTAGTTGAGGCATCGTTTTTCTCCCTAGAAAATCTGGGCCGATTATGCCATGTTTGGAACAGTCTCACAAGTTTCGCCAGCGAGTTTGGCGGAGGAAGCGTGAAAGTGATCAAACATGTCGAAAAGAGCTTGCGGGCAGACACTGATGACCTCAACCCGCCGGACTTGCCCTCCGAATCGGTAAGGCAGAGATACAAGCCCAACGAGGTCGGCCAAAAGCACAAGACAAGAGGGTCAAGTTGGGACTATAATAAAATTATGCACCTCAACGACGAAGCATTTATCTTGCTCTGTTGCAAGGAGTCAAACTCATAAGTGTCTTTGCGAGGCGGCGTAGCCGCCGAAGCAATTTCCCAGCAATCCAGGAGACTGCTTCCCCCACGCTTCGCTCGGGGCAGGCGCTGCGCTCGCAGTGACACACTAACCGATGTTTGCAATAGAGCACATGTATCTCTGTAGATGTCGAGACTGCCAGTCCTACACCTGGACAATATGCTTTGCTTGCGATTGGCGCTTGCGAGGTCTTTCGCCCACAAGAGAGGTTTTACATGGAATTGCGCCCAGACCGGCACAGTGTTCCCGAAGCTGCCTGGCGAATCAGCGGTCTCTCGCTCAAAAGATTGACACGCGAAGGCTTTCCGGCTGAGGAGACCATGCACCGGTTTGCAACGAGGGTGGAACAAGTTGCGGGTTTGCACCGCCCCGTCTTCGTAGCGTTCAATGCTGGGTTCGATTGGATGTTTGTCACAGAGTATGTTCATCGTTACTTGGGGCGCAATCCCTTTGGACACGCAGCGCTGGACATTCAAACCTTTGATATGGCCTTGAGCGGTATCTCTTGGCAAGAGACCGGCCTCTCCAAGGTCGCTCGTTACTGCGGTCGGGACATGGTGTTGAGTCACAATGCCCGGCAAGACGCGCTTGTGCAAGCAGAACTTTTCCGCTGTCCATTGCCGAAAGCCCAGACGCGCCTGCCTGACCTGGTCTAAGCCAATCGGTTTGGCACCCGATTGGCGTTATGTTGAAAGGAGATCATCATGAATTGTTCCACTTCCCCTCCAGATGATTTGAGGCGCATCGTCGAATCGGCACGACGCTTAGGCATTGAACTCGACGAGGCTGAGGCGCTCCAATGGTTGACTGCCTTGGCTGTTTCACAAGGCGAGGAGGTTGTGATCGATGACCGCGTGGGCGTCTTCGGTCATCGCATCACCATGCTCGATTTCAGTCCGACCGACCTGGAGCATTTTCGCCGTATCGGTCGGTTAGTGGAATTCAAGGATATTCCCGGAAAAGTTGAAACAGCGTTGGCGCTTTCTGGTTCCTCGGCACAATCCAAGATTCAAACTTACCCAGGGGATGCCGACTACTTTGAACGCATCAACATCCTCGCCGCCACGCGTGAGGAGGCCTGCTTCATTCTAGCCGACCTTATGCGCCAAAAAATCCTTGATACCCTACACGGACCGACCTATCAGTTCATCGAGGTGAAATTTGGCTCCTATCCGCAAGAGGTGATTAAGAGTGGACGACGCTGTCCGAAAGGTAGTCCGATTTCCTGGACAGCAGAAGAGGTCTGTGCCGGAAAGATCGAGGCGCTGACCCCAAGCGGACAACCGGTCGTCATCACCTGGGAGCAGGTATCGGCCAACCCAGGCTGGTGTAAGCTCGATTGGGTCGTGGCCGACCCGGTGAGAGGTCAACTGGCAAGCGCCAGCAACATGCTCGATGTCACCTGGCAGGCGCCCGACGGGACCATCACCCCGCTCGATGGATACCTGGACCCGTATTTCCAAGAGGTCTATCTTGAGGCTGAATCGGTGCCGATTTTCGCCAAACTTGCCCAACACGTTTCGGCCAACGCTCTCGATGAGTATGTGGAACAATTAACCAATGAGGTACGTAAATATCTGACCAAAGACATCAATTACGGCAAAGCGGCCAAACGCATGTACAATATCTTTCGCCTGACAGGCCGCTACCAAGAAGCGGCGTTCCTGCGCGAATTATTCGACGAACCGGCTTCGATGTTGTATCAAGTCTGGTCGCTGATTCGCACCTTGGATGATTGCTGTCAGGCCGGAACGAGCATCGACATGGAGAGTGTACGTCAGCAGGCGGACGAGTTGATTCTAGCCGTTATCCGCGTCCTCGAGGGCGACCAAGAAGCCGCCGTGGTGCGCCATCTGCTGAAATTGCGTCGCACCCTTGACCAGGCACAAACAGGAACGGGACTAAACGCCGAGGCAGAGGCAGCGCGTGCCGAGCTAATCAACATTATTAACAACTTCTTTTACGAGAAATTGACCGCTGTGCCGACCATCCGAAACTATATGGAGGAGTTACAGAGGACCACGCCATGATCTTTGTCGTTCTTCCTGCATATAATGAAGCCGAGGTCATTACGCCATTGATTGAGCAAATCCGCGCCGTGGCTCGTCGAAGGTTTCTCGAGCCGGTTAAAGTGATTGTGGTGGACGACGGCAGCGCCGACGACACCGCCGCCCGCGTGCGCGCCTTGGAAGATGAACATACGCTCCTGGTGCAACATCCACACAACCGCGGCCTCGGTGAAGCCATCAAAACCGGTTTGCTGCGCGCACTGGAGCTGGCCAACCCCGATGACATCATCGTGACCATGGATGCGGATAACACGCATACCCCAGGCTTGTTACCGCGCATGATCTCTACTCTAGAAGGTGGAAACGATGTTGTGATTGCCTCTCGTTACCAGCCTGGGGCACGGGTAGTCGGTCTTTCGCCGTGGCGAGAGTTTCTTAGCGCGGGCATGCGCTGGCTATTTCAGATTCTACTCCCTATCCGCGGCGTGCGTGACTATAGCTGCGGTTACCGCGCCTATCGGGTCGAGATTCTCCGCCGCGCCTTTGAGCGCTGGGGGGAGGATTTCATTAGCCAATCCGGTTTCAGCTGCATGGTAGACATCCTGCTCAAACTCGATCGTCTGAACGCGATCATGACCGAAGTCCCACTTGTCTTGCATTATGAAAACAAAATCGGCAAGAGCAAGATGAAGGTCGCCAAAACCATACGTGAGACTCTCCGCCTAGCTTGGCGAGAACGATTGTACCGGCTACGACATCGAAAGTCGGCTTGACACGTCTCTCTCGATTTGACTCTGCACGCTGATAGGTTTGAATCCGATGTCAAATGGGCTTTTTGAAACAAATTACTTCCTAAACCAATATCAGGGAAACTACCGAAGACGCAATCCCCCCTATAAGTGGCGCGCTTTTCTGAAAGTGATTCTTCGCTTCCGCCAATCCGGCCGCCTGCTCGATGTCGGTTGCGCCTATGGATTGTTCTTGCTAGAAGCCCAGCGTTATTTCGTCTGTAGCGGGAGCGACATTTCGCACCATGCCCTTGAAGAGGCACGGAAAATCTTACCACCTGAGGTCAACCTCTTTCCAGGGGCACTTGGCTCGCTCTCGAGCGATAGGCCTTATGACGTTATAACCTGCTTCGACGTCCTCGAACACATCCCGGACTTGGAGATAGCTTGGGAGAATCTGGAGAGGCTGCTCCGTCCCGGTGGTTTACTGGTTTTGACCGTCCCAGTCTATGATGGACCGTTAGGCTGGTTGGTCAACAGGCTGGATACCGATCCGACGCATGTCCACCGCCGCGAACGCGCCTTCTGGCTCGAGCAAGTCGGCCGCCGCTTTTCCATTCGAGATGTGTTGGGCGTTTGGCGCTTTTTCTTTTTGAAACGGTTCTATCTGAACTGGGTGTCGCGACCGGCACGACATCTTGCTACGGCCATTCTGGTAGTTGCTGAAAAACCTAGCTGAGTGCGATGGCCTTGGCTACCTCCGCCCCGTCCCATAAACGGAAGCAGAGGAAGCCTATTGACAAAAGATTGCTTTAGGGCGTAGCCGTAGCGGTAGGGAAGACGCGCAAGATGCCTGCCGTTTGGCGTTCTAATTGCGTTATCGTCATGGCCCCCCTGACCACCGTGACAATTTTCCCACTACGGCTGATAAAGAAATGATGAGGGATCGCGGAGATTTTGTACTGAGAGGCAACTTCTTGTGTCGAATCGGATAAGACCGGAAAGGTCAGGTCATATTGGTTCTTGAATGCCAAGACCTCCTCGATAGGTTGGCCGATTTCAACTGCTAGAATCATCAAGCCGTCCGCTTCATAAGAGGCATACAACTCTTTTAAGTCGTCCATCTCATTTTGACAATACGGGCACCAAGTTGCCCAAAAGAACAAGAGAATTGGACGCTCGCCAAGATAGTCCCAGAGACGCACAAATGCTCCGGTTGAGACCTCGCGCAAAGCAAAATCGGGCGGATGTTTGCCGACAACCAACCCGATCGCGGTCGTGGGGATGGGTGTTTTGGTCGGGGTGTAGAGAGAAGTCGGCGTGGGAGGAGCGGTTTCTGTGGGAGGAAGGGGCGTGAGAGAAGGCGTACGCGAAGGGAGAGGGGTGGGTGTCCAAGTGGGCGGCAACGTTGGACGAGGTAGATTGGTCAGGTAGGCCGCTACTGTTTGTGTTTCCGCCCAATTCACGGTTGTGGCTTTCCACATTTCTTGGGTGAAGAACAAAGCACCGCCTATGAGGAATAGACAAAATATACTTCCCAAGAGCGCCCACACCAAAAATCCGCTCCGTCTACGGGGCGGCGGCGCTTGGACGGGCGCCCTGCCGGGTAGCGAAGCAACAGGTTCTTTGCCAGAAGACGACTCCCCCCAAGACGGATAGGAAGGAGACCCCCTCTCTGGCGGTTGTTCGGACTGTTGTGCTTGCTCCTCGCCTTTCCAAAAAGCGGCCCAGCTAGGTGGTGTTGGCTCTGCTGTGGACAAACCTTGTTCTGCAAGAAGTTCTTCGGCTCGCTGCGAGGCCTGTTCAAGGGTATCTTCATCAAGCGGCACAACAAAGGGCTGAACAGCTGGTGCAGAAAATGGCAGCTTTGTCGTAGAAGCGGAACGGGCATTGAGGGCCTCTAGACGTCGCCGTGCTTGAAGATGCTCGGGATTGAGTCGGAGCACTCGCTCTAGACAGTCTCGTTCCTGTTGTTCACTCTCCACCGCCTGACTCATGACCCACCAAGCCTCGGCATGGGTTGGGTGACGTTTCAGGTAGGCGGCCAAGAGCAGTTGCGCCTCCCGCTTCTTGCCTTCTTCAAGCAACATGCGCGCATACTCGATGATTCCAGCTTCAGAACCCATGTTTCACCGTAAATCCGAACCTCTTTCGCCTTTCTTTCCTATTCGGAAGGGAGAAAGGCAAGTCATGATTTCTAAAAGCCTTCTAATTTACTTAAATCGGCCAGGCCGCGCGCTAACGACGCAACGTGACCAACCAGCGCTAAGCGGTTACGACGTAGAGCCTCGTCTTCAGCCATGACCAAGACTTTATCAAAGAAGGTGTTGATAGCGGGAATGAGAGCGACAAGCTTCTCTAAGAATTCGTTGATGTCTGACGGCGGTTTTTGGACAGTCGAGCAGATTGTATCGTACAATGCTTTTTCCTCTTGCTCCACCAAACGGCTTTCTTCTACAGTCTGTGGAAGGATGTCGGCCGTCTTGAGAATACGAACACAACGGGCATAGGCGGGCAGAATGGTACCCCAATCCGGACGTAAGACCCAGGCTTGTAATTGCTCCACCGCATGTCGTGCTCCTGCTGGGTTAGCAAATTGCTCTGCTAGGACGGCATCCACCACATCGTAGCGATAGCCCATTTCTCGCAGCAAGACATTCAGCCGCCCTGTGAGAAATTCTAGAATTTGCGCCTGTGTTTTTTCAGTGACCTCAACGGGTTGGAGGAAGGCAGCCTGTTTGACAGCTTCAACAAGGTCAAAGGTTACATCGTGCTCGATGAGAGGTTGAACGATGCCGATGGCAGCGCGACGCAAGCCAAAGGGGTCCTTCGTGCTGGTGGGCGCAGCTCCAACCGCAAACAACCCAACCAGCGAATCCAGTCGGTCGATCAACGCTAGTGCAAGGCCAAGCAGCGTTCGAGGGACGAGACGATATTGCTCGCCAATTGCTTCGGCAACTTCAGATCGTTCGCCGGAATGAAGAGCATACTCGCGCCCTATCCTCCCTTGCAACGAAGTCATCTCGGTGACCATTTGAGTCGCCAGGTCGGCTTTGGCCAGATAGGTCGCACGTTTAAGATGATTCCGTTCTGCCTCCGAAAGATGAAGCATGTCTGCAATCGGTTCAGAGAGGCTCAACATGCGCTCGGATTTATCAAGCATCGAACCGAGTTTGGTATGAAAGGTGAGGTCGGCTAATTTCGGGCGAAAATCTTCCAATCGGACTTTCAGGTCTTCACGGACGAAGTAATTGGCATCGGCAAAGCGGGCCGAGAGGACATGTTCGTTGCCCTGGCGGACGAGGTCAAGGTGCAAATCGTCGCCGTTTCGGATGGCGATGAAATACGGGAGGAGGCTCTCCCCCCCTTCGCGAGAGGTGATCGGAAAGTACCGTTGATGCTTTTTCATGACAGAAATCAGCACATCACGCGGCAGTTGTAGGAACTCGGGGTCGAAACTGCCCAGGACAGCAGTCGGTTTCTCGACCAGATTGGCTACTTCGCTTAGTACATCTTCGTCCAACAGCACTTCGCCTTGCACGAAGGTCGCTGCTCTGCGCGCTTGCTCGACAATCAAAGCCTTGCGCTCTTCCTTATCGAGGACAATGCCGGCTTCGCGCAGGAGATCAAAGTAGCGATCAGCAGACGGGATGACAATTTCAGGCGAGTCGTAGGGGCGCAAACCGCGTGTGACGTTGCTGGAGACGACGCCGGCATACGCAAAGGGGATAACCGTTTCGCCAAAGAGGGCAACCAGCCAGCGGATAGGACGCGGGAAGAAGACACCCGACTCGTTCCATCGCATAGTTTTCTCGAACTTGAGTTCGGCTATCAGTTTGGGGAGCGCCTCAGCCAAGACTTCGGGCGTCGGTCGTCCAGTCTGTTTGACCACGGCGAAGACGTATTTGCCGCCACCTTCTTCCCGAACTTGTAGGTCGTTCACGTCTACACCGTTCTTTTTGGCGAAACCTATGGCAGCAGGCGTATAGGTCACATTATTCTCTTGATCGACGAGGAGGGCTTTGTCGGCGGGAGGGCCTTTGACGAGGGTTTCGCGGTCGGGCTGACGGGGAGAAAGCGCCTCAACGAAAACGGCAAGCCGGCGCGGGGTCGCAGCGACCCGCACGCCGCCGTGGGCGAGATATAGTTCATCGAGCAGGGAGGGGACTCGGGCGGCAAGTTGTTCTTGAGCGGCGTCTACGTCGGCGGCGGGCAATTCTTCAACACCGATCTCCAACAGAAACGACGCGGGATGATCGACAATCGGGGGTTTGGCTTGCACGGTCTTTGCCGCACGGTCTACTACCTTAAGCAAGGGATGACCGAGTTTTTCGCGTTGTTCCAGATAAGCCTCAGCAACGCGACGTGCCAGGGCACGCATTTGTCGGAAGAAAGCCTGACGTTCGGCTACGCTGATTGCACCGCGCGTATCCAGGATGTTGAAGGTATGTGAGCACTTCAAGACATAGTCATGGGCAGGGAGGACAAGCCCTCGCTCCAAGCAGGCCTCGGCTTCGGCGGCAAACAGATCATACATATGGCGAGCGCGCTCGATGTCAGCAATCTCAAAGTAATACTTCGAGTGCTCGAACTCCTCGCGGCGGCGAATCTCACCGTAGGTGACCTCTTCGTTCCAGGGTTCATCCCAAATGGCTTTGGCGTTGTTGAGGGCGATGAGAATACGCTCTAGGCCATACGTGAGTTCCACCGAGACAGGGTCGAGCGTGACACCACCCATTTGTTGGAAGTAGGTGAACTGGGTGATTTCCTGCCCATCGAGCCAGACCTCCCAACCTAAGCCCCAGGCCGAGATAGCAGGCTGTTCCCAGTTATCTTCCACAAAGCGAATGTCATGCTGGCGTAGGTCGATGCCGAGGGCTTTGAGCGAATCGAGATAGAGTTCTTGCGGGTTGCCTGGGTCGGGCTTGAGGATGACCTGGTACTGGTAGTGCACCTGGAAGCGGTTGGGGTTCTCGCCGTAGCGCCCGTCATCGGGGCGGACGGAAGGTTCGACATAGGCGACATTCCACGGTTCCGGGCCAAGGACGCGCAAGAAGGTGGCCGGGTTCATCGTCCCTGCGCCGACCTGCGTGTAGTAAGGTTGCCAGATGAGGCAGCCACGCTCTGCCCAATAGTTTTGGAGTTTAAGGATGATTTCTTGGAAGGTGGATTTGGTCATTTGCGTTTCCAATGACAGATTTCTACGGAGATTATACCTTGAAAGAGAACGCACAGTCCGCTTCAACAAGTGCGGGAGCGGACTGCGGCGACAAAGGCGCGGAACAAGCGCGGTCAGACTGCAACAGCCTGTTCCTTCAGCACCTGCGCCCAAAAAGGCATGATTTGGTTTCCGCTAATTTCGGAAGGAGTGAAGCCCTGCGCCTGGATGGGTTCCAAAATACGCGCCGCGGCCACGCCCAGGATTTCGAGCCTTTCACGTTGATTGTAGTTTGACCAATCGCTGGAAATGACAATCAGGTCAATATCGCTGCCTTCCTGCGATGTGCCTGCCGCCTGCGAGCCGTAGAGCAGCACTTTTTCGGGATGGATGCCCATGCTTTCCAGTTGGGTACAGAAGCGTTGGATTATTTGTTTAAGTTCGAGTGGTGTCTGAGCCATTCGACTACCTCTTCCGTCTGTTTCAAACAATCCCGCGCCACCGGTTCAGGGTACTCTTGCAGCGCACGTTGCAAGTCATCCGGGTAACGGGTGGGGATGCTGGCCGTGTTGATTTTACCGATAAAATCAAGGTGAGCGGGCGGCAATTCCAACATGGACTTTTTGACCAGGTAAATCAAATCGTGGGTTTTCAGCGGAATGGACTGTGTGACTTCGGTCACATGCGCTTTGAGCATTCTCTCCCAAAGCCAGGTGACACATGAAGATGACGTACAAGTATCGGCCTGTCGCCAGCATGTGACGCGCCGTTTCTAGGTCATATTTCGCCAGCGCAATCCAGTTTTGGGTGTCCTTGCGGATGCTCATGAATATATTATACAGTATCACCCGTCTTGCTATTCGGCCATTCTTGTTGGGACAGGTTTAGCATCCACGCGCTGCCCCGGGTGTGGTCGTGTAATCTCAAGCGGGGATGGACTCCCCGCCTCAAACCGGCTTCCGGCCGACTTCCACGTATAGGGAGATGTAAACGGCCAATCGGAGATTGCCCTACCTCGCGCCCCGCTCCAGCGGCGGGCCAATGACGTTAATCAAGGCATGGTGCACCGCCCGGTCGCGAAAGGGCGTGGCTGAACTCTTGCGCCGCTTGGGTTCGTGGACAATGAAACTCTCATATTTTCCGGGACGGTACGTCTCGCTTTGGAATCCATCCCGCAGGCGAATCAGTTCGCCTTCCAAATTGTACTCGAACTGCGCTACGCCCGGCCTGCTTCGCCGCCCCCGGGAGGCTTGGATAAACGCCTACCATGGATTGAGCAGGCTGTAAATTTGAGCATAAGTGTCCATTTTTTGAAAAAGTTTTAAACTCGGCCCGCCTTCGGCGGGAGGGGGAGTCAGAAATCCAGAATCTCAGAATCCAGAATTTCAGAATCACGGCGAGAGCGCACAACGAAACCCGAAGTTGTCGCACCTGACGCCGGGTCCGAACCTGTCGCGGAGGGCGGAGCGGACGACGTACTCGACGACGTTCCACGAACCGCCGCGCAGAACGCGTTGGCTGCCGCTCGAGGGCCCCTGCGGGTTGCGGGCCGGCGACCGATCGTAGTACTTTTCGTCATACCAGTCTGCGACCCACTCCCGGACGTTGCCGGCCAGGTCGTAAATCCCATACGGGCTGACGCCGCTCGGGTACTTCCCCACCGGGGTCGTGCCGCCGACGCAGCCAGAGTAATTTGCTCTATCGCAGTCGATTCCCTCGCCCCACGGATACGTCCGGCCGTCCGTGCCGCGGGCGGCCTTCTCCCACTCGGCCTCGGTGGGCAGGCGCGCCCCGCGCCATTCGCAGTAGGCGCTGGCCTGAAACCAGTCCACATAGACGACCGGGTGATCGGCGTAGGTCGCGTCATCGTAATCGCGGGTGTTGTGCGGCGGGGTGCAGGCGCCGGCCTGCACACAGGCGCGGTAGAGGGCGTTGGTCACCTCATAGGTATCGATGTAGAAGGCGTCCAGATAAACGGGATGCACCGGGCGCTCATTGTCATCGCCGTTTTTGCTGCCCATTTTGTCTGGAGTTTGAGTTGGTTTTTGCCATTGACATCTGAGGTATTTTGTGTGATACTCGCCCCTGTGTCGGGGGGCAAACATTCGACCGCCATCCTAACAGAAGAGGAGGTGGTGCCAAGACATGGACAGTAGTTTGAAACGAAGCGCTGCGGCATCCCTCCTCGCTGTTAACTAGCGAAGGTGCCGCAGCGCGACCAGGGAGACCGTCT
>JANWWB010000138.1 GCA_025056515.1 Anaerolineales bacterium | reverse complement strand
ACAAACGCTAGACCCAGCAAACCGACGGCGACAACCACACAGAGACCGCCAATGATCGCGCGCAAGAACCACCCCCACAAGGCCGGCGAAGACAACGTCTCTAACCAACGAGTCGAGCGAGGGGGGATAGCGCTCCCCGCTGCCCGTCCAGTCCGAGAAAGATGGTGCTTTCTCGTCACGCTGGAGGCAGTTGAGGGACGCAAGGCCGGGGTATAGGCGGCCGGTGTGACGCGTGTTGCATCCAGATCTAATTCGTCGACGCGACGTGGCAAAGGCATACCGTCCGCATCAACCGCCGGCAAACGCAGTCCAACCGGAGGAGTTAACTCCTCCTCAGGAGGCAAAGTCTCTTCTTCAGAGGCGCCTTCAGGCGAAGTCAGACGGCGTAAACGCTCACCAGGACTTTCAGGGGTCTCCATAGCGATTTTTCTTCTCCTTACGATAAAGTAAAGAAGATTCTAGCATAAAACCCTTTTGGTTAGAGACAAAAGCACGTATACTTTGCATATGCGCTCGTGGTCTCTCTCCTTCAGCGATCCACTTGAATTAACGCTCGCTGCCGATTTCCGCCTCTGTACACCCGATTACGTCAACGACCATATTTGGGAACTAGAAGCCGGCCATGGAGACCCGCCGGCCCTGGCACTAACGACCACCTACGGTTTACGTGCGCAGCTTATGCGCATCTTCCCCCGTTTTCATCTGGAACAACAAGTCCTCTCGGACCCAAAGCACTTCGCCACTCAACCGACCTTCCGGCGTTTTGCTCCTTCCTATTTGCTCTTAACCTTTGAACCCTTCCCCGGCATCGAAGTAGAAGCCGAATATCATATCCCGGATTCCCATACCGCTGCCGGACGCTTTACCCTGCACAATCGACGCTCGGAACCCTTGACTCTCTTTTTGGAACTCTGTGGGCAGCTTGCCCCACTGGATGGTCATCCGATGATGGTCACCAGCCTGCAATCCACCTATGTTCTCACCGGACAAACAGCAGAATTATCGCCGGTCATTTTTCTTACAGGTGGACCATTGCCCGGGCCCGGCCCCTACGCTTCCTTGTGGGTCGATTTGGCCTTAGCAAGCGGAGGGAGCCGCACCCTAACCTGGGTGCAAAGCGCCCTAGATGCAGTACAGACCTCCTTTGAACACGCCCGCCATGTTGCTGCCCGTCCCTGGGAGGCTGAGCGCGCGCGCCTTGAACTACAACACGAAGCCGACACCGTTGACATCTATACCGGTGACCCCGAATGGGATGCGGCTTTTGCCTTGACCCAAAAACGCGCTTTCTCGCTCTTCTTCCCCGCTAGCCAACACTTACCAGCACCCTCTTTTGTCCTCAGCCGTCAACCTGACCATGGCTATTCTCCGCGAGGGGATGGTCGCGACCACGACCCGCTCTGGAGCGGTCAAACGGCGCTCGATGCCTACTATCTCACCTCAAATATGCCTGGTGCACCTCACCTCTTGCGCGGTGTGATAGAAAATTTCCTCGCTTGCCAAGAAACAGATGGCTCGATCGACTGGAAACCCGGCCTGGCCGGCCAACGGGGGCGATGGCTTTCGCCACCGCTGCTCGCCACGTTGGCCTGGAACTACGCACAACGCACCAATGACCGCCAATTTTTACAAACCATCTACCCAAAATTGGTGGCTTTCCTAAACGTCTGGCTTGATGAACACCATGATCGAGACGGCGATCGCTTCCCAGAATGGGACCACCTCTTTCAGACCGGCCTGGAGGAACATCCTTTGCACACCATCTGGCTGAAAGAGAGTCAGGGCAGTGATATTACCTGCGTTGAAACGCCGGGATTAGCCGCCCTGCTCCGGCGCGAAGTACTCTCGCTTGCCGAGATTGCCCGTACACTCAATATGCCGGCCAGCGCTGAAGAACTGCGCGTCACTGCTTTAACGCTCAAAGATCTCATCGAAGACTGTTGGGACGCTTCCTCGGCTATGTATCGTCTACGCGATCGTGATAGTCATCTCTCACCAACCGGCAGTGTCATCCTTTCTCAGGCCGCCAGGGAAAGCATCGAATTGCGCCAGTCCTTCACCTCGCCGCAGCGGTTGGTTGTTGACCTACGCTTTCGCAGCGAAAAACCTCGCGATCCAATCATCCACCTGCACGGCCGTCGAGGGCGGACAGTTGTCCATGAAGTCTTCCAGCGCGCCGACTTCCACTGGACAGCCGGACGAGCGGTTGCCACCAGCCAGAATTTGTTCACCAGCCTACAAACGGTCCAAATCGAAAATTTGAATAAGAGCGATCGCATCATCTTACAAACCGCCGACTACTCACGTGAAGACATCAGCCTGTTTCTTCCAATTTGGGCCGAAGTCCCTTCCCGTCAACGCCTACAAGTCTTGATGAGCCGTTCGTTGTTCAATCAAGAGCGTTTCGGACGTCCTTATGGAATCGCCTGCGCCGATACATCCGAAGAGATCTTCAACGTGATTCATCTTCCCTGGAATGTCTGGATCGGAGAAGGACTGCTGGCATATGGATTTCGTCAAGAGGCGGCTTTACTGGTCGGTAAGTTGATGTCAGCTGTGATTCAAAACCTTAAGACCCAACAC
>JANWWB010000046.1 GCA_025056515.1 Anaerolineales bacterium | reverse complement strand
AAATAGGGTATTGTGTCGCTGCGAGGCAAAACAGCCGCCGAAGCAGTCTCTTCGATCCTTCGGAGAGGACTTCGCCGTCGAGTGCGAGGCGAGGGTTTTGCCGTCTTCCAAGGTCATCACGATGTGTATATAGTTTGAGTTCCCCAGGTCTTGGCAACGGAGATTGGTTGCCTTGGCAAACCTTGAAAAGCAAGATTTTGCGTGTGCAAAGTCACTGGTTTTTCCTGCGTTTTTTTTTTGTATAATCGACGGCGTTGTCTGGGAGAATCATCTTCATGGGAAAAGCTGACCTGCATAGGCGAGAAAATATTTACTTTGAAGACCTGGTATCCCTATGGGCAGAGCAGATTTGCATATTCATAGTCTCTATTCCTATGATGCTACAACTACGGTGCGAGCGATTTTACGGCAGGCGCAACGGGTCGGTCTGGACGTAATTGCGATAACTGACCATGACGATATGCGCGCGGTGGCCGAGGCGCAACGTTTTGCGCCTCAATATGGTGTGGAGGTGATTCCGGCGGCAGAGGTGAGCACTCGCGATGGACATCTACTTGCCCTGTTTATTCACTCGCTCCCGCCCGCCGGCTTATCGCTCAAGGACACGCTCTTACAGATCGGACGTCAGGGTGGGATTGCCATCTTACCGCACCCTTTCAACAACTTACCGGCTAGCTTGCGCGCAGAGGCAGTTTTTGAGGCTATGGCAGATCCGCGGGTTAAGGGTGTTATCAAGGGGATTGAGACCGATAACATGGGTACGCAAGCTCTAAACGAGACCGTGCGGAAATTATCGGTGTATTTGCCCTTAGCCAAGATTGCAGCCAGCGATGCCCATGTCTATTGGGCAGTTGGCGCAGCCTCGACCCAGTTTCCGGGACGCACTGCCCAGGATTTACGTCAGGCACTGGAATGGAACCTTACTACGCCAATTCCGTATCAAGGAAAATTTTTACCGAAAGGAATTCTCAGCTGGCTACGCTATATCTTCTTGCGACGCTTGGGATATGCCGTAGATGTGCGTGCCGGGCATCAAATTGATACACAACCACTGCCTCGGGACTATCTTCGCCATTTGCGATCTTCGCTTTCTTCTCAACCCTATTCTAAAAAAGAGCATTGACTTCTGGCTGTCTTTTCTTTACAATGCTTTTTTGATGAAGCCGATCCCGTATACCATTCCGTTAAGCTACTATGGGGGATTTTTCCGGCCTGATCATGACCCGCCTGGGCACGGTGGATGACTTCAAGGTGGTATTTCTGACCGAAAGGCCTGCCCGGCCTGGGTCTATTTCCTTGTCTTTTGTAGAGTTCCTGATTTGGAGGTAAGATGAGTCCTTTAGATTTCCCTTCCAAACGTGCCCCGGCTTTTGCCGATGTCCCCGACGAAAAATGGTATGACTGGCGCTGGCAGCTGAGTCATCGCTTGAATACAGCTGAAGAGATTGAAAAAATCATCCCCCTGACCGACTCTGAGCGACGTGCTCTCAACGCACCTGGTTTGTTCCGTGTGGATATCACCCCGTATTTCATCTCGCTGATCGATCCCGATGACCCAGATGATCCGATCCGTAAGCAGGTCATTCCAACTGACCGAGAAATGGTCCCCTTTACAGCCATGATGGAAGATTCTCTGGCTGAAGACCGTCACTCGCCGGTGCCGGGTCTGGTGCATCGATATCCTGACCGCGTCCTCATGTTGGTGACCACCCAGTGTGCCTCGTATTGTCGCTATTGTACCCGGGCGCGTATCGTTGGTGACCCTGCGGCGACCTTCAACCGCCAAGAATTTGAAATGCAGATCGATTACATTAAACGTACGCCCCAAATACGAGACGTTCTGCTTTCAGGCGGCGATCCGCTGGTGCTGGCTCCGAAGATCTTGGAGGAATTGATTGCCCGTCTGCGCGAAATACCGCATGTCGAGATTATCCGTATCGGTTCGCGCGTACCGGTTTTCTTGCCGATGCGCGTCACGCAAGAGTTGACCGATATGCTTCAGAAATATCATCCGCTCTGGATGAACATTCATGTCAACCATCCCAACGAGATTACTAAAGAGTTGGCCGAGGCTTGCGATCGCCTGACGCGCGCCGGCATCCCCTTGGGCAATCAATCGGTGCTTTTGGCGGGCATTAATGACAACGTGCACATCCAACGCGAACTTGTACACAAGCTAGTGCGCATTCGCGTCCGCCCGTATTACCTCTATCAGTGTGACTTGGTCGAAGGCGCCGGTCATTTCCGCACCCCGGTTGCCAAAGGGATTGAAATCATGGAAGGCTTGCGCGGCCACACCAGCGGTTTTGCCGTGCCGCAATATGTCGTGGACGCCCCAGGGGGCGGCGGAAAAATCCCCCTGATGCCGAACTATTTGCTGAGCATGTCGGACCACAAAGTCATCCTGCGTAACTTTGAGGGATTTATTACCACCTATGAGGAACCGACAGATTACGTTCCCGAACGCGCTGCCAAGTTCAAAGGCATCAAACGTCCTGAGCCGGGGCAAGAAGGCTTGACCGCGCTCTTGGACGGCGAGAAGATGTTTATCAAGAGCGAAGGCTTTGACGCAGTTCATGATCGTCACGGCATTCAGCATCGTCTGAAAGACGAGTCCAAGTGGAAGCCACTAGGTATTGGCTCTGGTGAATAAATCAAAGTAAGGAGGCTCGTATGGAATATCGTCGTCTTGGGCGTTCCGGTATCAAAGTCAGCGCCCTATCGCTTGGCTCGTGGGTGACCTTTGGCTTGCAGGTGGACAAGAATGCGGCGCGCGAGTGTATGGCTGCCGCTTACGATGCTGGTGTCAACTTCTTTGATAACGCCGAAATTTACGCTCGCGGCCAATCTGAGACGATTATGGGGGAAGTGCTCAAGGAACTTGGCTGGCGGCGTAGCAGTTATCTCGTCTCTACCAAGTTTTATTGGGGGTTGTATGAAGGGCCGAACGAAAAGAACACACTCAATCGCAAACGTTTGCTTGAGGCCATAGACGGCTCGCTCCAACGTTTGCAGCTCGATTACGTAGACCTGGTCTTCTGTCATCGTCCAGATCCAGAAACACCCATCGAAGAGACTGTTTGGGCCATGCATAACATCATTGAGCGAGGTAAGGCGCTCTATTGGGGAACATCTGAGTGGAGCGCGGCAGAAATCATGGAGGCTTGGCAAATTGCTGAACGGCATCACCTCCACAAGCCGGTGATGGAGCAGCCGCAATACAACATGTTTCACCGCGAGCGTGTGGAGAAGGAATATGCACATCTGTACCAGACGATCGGCCTTGGAACAACCGTTTGGAGTCCATTGGCGTCTGGCTTGTTGACCGGCAAGTACAATGACGGCATTCCGGCCGGTAGCCGCCTCAGTCTACCCGGTTATGAGTGGCTACATTCGCATGTATTCAAGCCCGGACGCATCGAAAAGGTCAAGCGCTTAGTGCCGATTGCGGCGGATTTGGGCATCTCTTTGGCACAGATGGCGATTGCTTGGTGCCTCAAGAATCCGAATGTTAGCACGGTGATCACCGGTGCCAGTCGTGTCGAGCAAGTGCACGAAAACATGAAAGCGCTTGAGGCTGTTGAAAAACTAACACCGGATGTGATGCAGCGCATCGAAGAGATTCTCAACGATTCACCATCGGAGCAGGAATAGAATGAGCTACCTAGCAGGGGGGCAAATGCTGTCCTGCTCCTAGCAGGAGAAAATCCCCGGCCCCAGCCAGGGGATTTTTATCTCCAAATTCTTGCGGCGCTATGACGTGGGAGGGAGCGGTTCTTCGGGCGGCAACGATTCGGTGATTGACGGCTTTTTCTTGCGTAGGGCGATGAGGGGGACAACAATCGCAATAATGACGAAAATGACAGCCAAACATAAGGGGAGCACGCCCACCCAAGGATCAATGTAGGGCAGCTGCCATCCGTTAAAAACGCCGGCTAAGATGGCGACCCCAAAGGGGCAAAGCAGGCACAAGCCGGGAACGCCACACAGTGCGATGGCCGCTACCGAAGCAAGAATCGCACCGGTCTTCTTTTCTTTTTCCATGGGACACTTCTCCTCTTGATAAATTTGTGCACATCCTCTGTTGCAGGGAGGCAAACTCT
>JANWWB010000035.1 GCA_025056515.1 Anaerolineales bacterium | reverse complement strand
CATGCGTGCCTTTGTGGCGATGGAGACCGGCGTCAGCGTGGAAAACATCCACTGCTACGTCTTGGGCGGCCATGGCGATGAAATGGTGCCGCTCACCCGACATTCGAACGTGGCCGGGGTACCACTACGCGAATTTTTGCCTGCAGACCGCCTCGAAGCGATTGTCGAGCGCACCCGCAAGGGCGGCGGCGAGATTGTCAACCTACTCAAGACCTCTGCGTATTACGCTCCAGCATTGGCCGTGACGCAAATGGTCGAGGCAATTCTCAAAGATAAACATCTCATCGTCCCGGCATCAGCCTACATGCAAGGGGAATATGGCCTGCAGGATATCTTTTTCGGTGTTCCTGTGCAGCTCGGTCGCAGCGGTTTGGAAAGAATCATTGAATATCACCTCGAGCCCGATGAGCAAGCGGCGTTGACCAAGTCGGCTGCGGCTGTACGAGAGAGTATCTCGCTCTTGCGCTCCCTGATACAGATTTGATTTTCTTTCGCTCAAGGAGGAAAGCCATGATTTTGCACGAAAAAATTGCGGAGCAATTGCCCGCCTGGCGGGAACGCGTAGCTAAACTGGTTAAGGAGCATGGGGATGTCGTCGTAGATCAGGTGACGATCGCTCAGGTCTATGGCGGCATGCGCGACATCAAGTCGCTGGTGACCGATATTTCTTTCGTTGACCCAGCAACTGGCATCAAATTCCGCGGTCTATCTATCCCCGAGGTGCTGGAGCAATTGCCTAAACCGGATGGGGCGAACATACCTTATGTTGGCGCTATCTTTTATTTGCTCCTCATCGGCGAAGTCCCGACCAAGGAGCAAGCGGAAGCAGTGGAGGCCGAATGGGCGCGGCGAGCTGAGGTGCCGGGCTATGTGTATGATGTCTTGCGGGCAATGCCGACGGACACCCATCCGATGGTGTTGTTCTCTCAGGCGGTCTTAGCCCTCGAACGCACGTCCGAGTTCACACGCCGCTACCACGAGGGGATGAAGAAGGACACCTATTGGGAGCCGACCCTGGAAGACGCCCTCAACCTGACCGCTAAAGCACCGGTCATCGCTGCGTTTATCTACCGCTGGAAATACGGCGACAAGCAGGAGCCGCGTTATCAGGCCAGCTTGGACTTCGGCGCCAATTTCGCCCGCATGCTGGGTGTCCCCGATAAGGGATATGAAGACCTCTCCCGCCTGTACTTCATCCTACACTCCGACCACGAATTGGGGAATGTCTCGGCACATGCCACGCACTTGGTCGGCTCGGCACTCTCGGATGCGTATTACGCCTTCTCGGCCGGTTTGAACGGGCTGGCTGGTCCGCTCCATGGTTTGGCGAATCAGGAATGCTTGGCCTGGTTGATTTCGGTGCGCGACCGTTTCGGTGGAGTCCCGACTCGGCAGCAGTTATATGACTTTGCCTGGGAGACTCTTAACAGCGGTAAGGTCATCCCGGGGTATGGACATGCAGTCCTGCGCGTCACCGATCCGCGCTTCACGGCACAATTGGAATACGCCAAGAAACATTTCCCTGAGGATACCCTTGTGCAGATTGCGGAATTGGTATATGAGGTTGTACCGCAGGTGCTCAAGGAACAGGGTAAGGCTAAAAATCCGGCGCCAAATGTGGATGCCATTTCCGGCACGCTCCAATACTACTATGGGGTACGCGAATTTGACTTTTACACCGTCTTGTTCGGCGTGGGGCGCAGTCTGGGCGTGATGGCCAATTTAGTGTGGGCGCGCGCTCTCGGTCAACCCATCGAGCGCCCGAAATCGGTGACAACCGCGATGCTAGAAGACGCTGCAGCGCAAGCCTAGTTCCTCGCTTGACACACTCTCCCGATAGGGAACCTGTCGGGAGAGTGTTATGATTTACGTCAATTCGGGATAAGGGGAACGATTGCATTCCGGTATTCCACGCCCCATTAGGGGCAGCAATCTCCTGTTTG
Source organism: Anaerolineales bacterium (assembly GCA_025056515.1). Lineage (GTDB taxonomy): Bacteria > Chloroflexota > Anaerolineae > Anaerolineales > Villigracilaceae > UBA877. The sequence goes on along the minus strand of JANWWB010000035.1, from coordinate 6,349 downwards.
CAGGCAAAAAATGCCCCTCAGAGATCGTTTCAGTCGTGTTGCTCTTGCACAATGACACCAAAGTCTTATCCCGAATTCACGATTTTGGGTCTTCCTCGACCCGTTCCCGAAATATGCGGGTAAAATATAGCCGCTTTCAAACAAACCTGTCTTTAGCGTATTGTTGGCGGTTCGCTTGTCGCGTTTCCTTTCGGTTGTCACGCCTGTCTTCCTCATCCTTCTGGCCGTTGCTGTCGTGGGTGGTATGGTGTGGGGCAATACGTTGTACGCCCGTCAGCATCGCGGCGAGACGGACTTCTTCGTCCCCTGGTTGGCGGCCCAGACCTTTTTGCGCTATGGCGACCCGACTTCGCCCGACCGCATCACGCCATACAGTGAGGCGGCGGCACAGCGTGCCCAATTGCTTTACTATGGGCGTCTGGCCGAAGAGGGCGAATCGCCGCTTTATCTTTGGTTGCCGATGCCAGCGGAATTGTTCTACTTCCCCTTTGCTCTCATTCCGGACTATGCAGTGGCACGCGGCGTATGGATGACCCTCAACCAGATCGCCTTGGTCGCCTCGGCGGTGGTCGTGTTGAAACTGATAAGGTGGAGCTTGCGCTGGTTTGCGTTGCTCTTGGCCTTGCTCTTTTCTGTGCTGTGGCTGTTCGGTTGGCAAGGGATGCTGGCGGCCAGCCCTGCGCCGTTGGTGTTTCTGGCGGCGATGGGCGCGCTCTGGGCCTTGCGCGCCGAACAGGAGGAAGTAGCCGGCATTCTCTTCGTCTTACCGGCGCTGAAATGGGGGATCTTTACCGTGTTTGTGCTCTTCTTGGTATGGTGGGCGTTCTACCATCGGCGTTGGCGCTTCTTGGCCGGCTTTGCGATGACGATCGGCTTTTTGCTTCTGGTCTCCTTTTTGATTTTGCCAGGATGGTTTTTCCCCTTCTTGCGCGGCTTGTATTGGCACATGCAAACTCTGCCGCCGCTCTCTTTGGGCGCAGTCTTGACTGATCTATTTCCCCTGGCAGGCCCCCGCTTTGCGCTCCTCTCTACGTTATTGTTTTCCTTGCTCCTGTTTTTCGAAGGGCGAGAGGCTCGGCAGCGTGAATTTCGCCATCTCCTATGGACGTCCAGCCTCACGTTGGTCGTTGCGCCGCTCCTCAATTTGCCGATCGGACGGAGCGACTTCTTGGCCTTCCTCTTCCCCATTTTCTTGTTCTTGGGTATTGTGGAGGAGCGCTGGCCGGCGCGCGGCCTTAGAAATCCGGCCATCTTGGTTTTAGTGGGTTTGCTGATCGTCTCTTGGCGTTTGGGGGAGGCGGGGGCGATTTTGCTTCTCTCGTTTGCCCTCTTGCTTGGTCTATATTGGGTACGGTGGTATGCTATCCGTCCTCCACGTACCTTGCTCGAGTCGACCGCATGAGACGCTCGGATCACTTTCTCTTATTTGGTCTGGCTTTGGGGATTCTCCTGATCGTTGGCGCTTTCCAGAAGGCGCCTGGCTATCTAGATGCGGATTACTACTATGCAACCGGCTTGCAGCTGGCGCAAGGACGCGGATTTAGCGAGCCATTTCTCTGGAATTATCTCGATGAGCCAGCGGGTTTGCCTCATCCTTCCCATGCGTACTGGATGCCGTTGGTCTCTCTATTGGCGGCAGGGGTGCCGGCGCTGTTTCACAATGCTTCCTGGTTTCTGACGCGTGTGCCGTTCTTCCTGATTGCGGCGCTCGTCTCCCCTCTGACTGCGGCATTAGCCTTTGCGCTACACCGCAATCGTTCCCTTGCTCTCACCTCGGGGCTGCTGGCGATTTTCTCTGGGTTGTATCTGCCCTTTTTGACCACCACCGATGCTTTCGGTGTATACATGGTTCTCGGTGGCCTCTTCTTCCTCCTCCTAGCGCAGGGGGATGTCTCTCCGCCTCGCTGGGTTTTCCCGGCGCTTGGCTTGGTGGTCGGCTTGATGCACCTGGCGCGCACAGATGGGATTTTATGGCTTCTCCTTGCACTTTTGGGGGTATGGAAGTTCTCTGCCAGGCAGCGTTTTTCGCTTGCGTGCCGGGCGTCTGCTGTTGCTCTGTTTTTGGGCGGTTACTTGTTGGTCATGGCGCCCTGGTTTGGCCGTAATCTGCTTGTCTTTGGGCAGATTCTTGCTCCTGGCGGCGCGAAGATGTTCTGGCTGACCGCCTATGACCAAATCTTCGCTTACCCGTCGGACTTTCTCACCTTCGAGTTTTGGATAGCCTCCGGTTGGCAGTCCATTTTGCAAGCGCGGTGGTGGGCGCTTGGACTGAACCTGGCGACGTTATTCGCCGTTCAGGGTGGGGTTTTCCTCTTGCCGCTAGCCATTGCTGGAGGTTGGGAATTGCGCCGCGACCCTCTTGTACGTTTGGCGTTCTTCTCTTGGGCCTTGCTCTTTGCCCTCATGACTTTCATCTTCCCTTTTGCAGGGGCGCGCGGCGGCTATTTCCATGCGGCCTCGGCCTTTCAGCCCATTCTGTGGGCGCTGACGCCTCTTGGGTTGGAGCGGCTTGTCCGCTGGGGGCAAAGCCGCCGAGGTTGGGATGGAGCACAAGCCAGCACCGTCTTACGCTTGGGGCTTGTCTTCTTGGCCGTCTCTCTGACCGGCACAGCCTTGCTGCTGCGTCTTCCGACTTGGAATGACGAGGCGCACAGATATCGACAGATTGCCGCTCGTCTGGTTGAACGAGGCGCGCAAACTGGCGATGTGGTTATCGTCTCCAATCCGCCTGGGTTTTATTTGGTTTCCGGTCTTGCAGCGATTGCCGTGCCGGATGGCGATAGCAAGACACTCTTACAATTGGCCCGTCGTTACGGCGCTTCGTACCTGATTCTAGAGCCGGGAAGCGTGCCCAAAGGCTTGGTCTCACTCTACGAAGGCTCTCTATTGCCGGAGGGTATTGTTTTCCTGACAGAAGTGGAAGGGGCAAAACTCTATGTCCTGCAACCCTGACATGGGTCTTTCTCGTCGTCAAACGATTGTACTCGGGATGCTTGCGCTGGCTTCTGCACTCGCCTATCTGCTTATCAGCGCTTGGTACTATCGCGTTGGGTTTCCTCTCGATGATGCCTGGATTCATCAGACGTACGCTCGCAACCTCGCCTGGCGCGGAGAATGGGCATTTATGCCTGGGCAACCTTCCGGCGGTTCGACCTCGCCGCTTTGGACGATGCTGTTAACCTTGGGTTACCTGTTCCGTGTGCCGTTTCGGGCGTGGACCTATCTTCTAGGGGTGCTCTTGCTCTTTGGGACGGCCTGGCTGGGGGAGAGGTTGCTCCGTCAGACCCTACCAGCTTACCGACCGAAGTTTCCTTGGTTCGGCGCCTTTTTGGCGATGGAGTGGCATCTGGCTTGGGCGGCGGTCTCGGGGATGGAGATTCTGCTCTTTATCGTTTTGACGTTGCTCATCTTCTGCGCTCTTTTTTCAGAGCGAAAGCGCTTTCTAAGCGTTGGCCTGCTGACCGGTCTTCTGGTTTGGGTGCGGCCCGACGGATTGACCTTACTCGGTCCGGCTCTCTGGGCGATCTTGTTTTCGACAAAATCCTGGAAGGAGCGGACAGGCGCGCTCTTTTTGTTGTCTTTTGGCTTTGCGCTTCCCTTTGCGTTTTACTTGCTTTTCAATCTGCGTTTGAGCGGGGCGATGTGGCCGAATACTTTCTATGCTAAGCAAGCGGAATATGCTGTTTATCTACAGATTTCTCTCCTCACGCGGCTGGGACAACAATTTTTGCAACCATTGGTAGGGGCAGGGCTGTTTCTGTTGCCGGGTGTGGCCTGGGCTCTCTTTCGCGTACTCTCGCAACGTCGCTGGCTTGAGGCGGCTATCCCTCTTTGGATCATCGGGTTTCTCACGCTGTATGCTTTGCGTTTGCCGGTCACTTATCAGCATGGACGATATGCCATGCCGGTTCTGCCGTTCTTTGCGTTACTTGGCTGGGTCGGGTGGTGGTCGCTTCGAAGCCGGATGAAACAGCTGGCTTGGCGTTGGCGGACCATGGCTGTGTTGACGTTCGGGGCGTTGACTCTGGCCTTTTGGGGCCGCGGCGCAGTCGCCTATGCTCAGGATGTTGCCGTTATCGAATCGGAAATGGTGCAAATTGCGCACTGGGCGGCGACCCACCTGCCTGCTGGGGCAGTGGTTGCAGCGCACGATATCGGCGCGCTTGGGTACTTCACATCGTTTCATCTGCTCGACTTGGCTGGTCTGGTTTCGCCAGAAGTGATTCCGTTTCTGCGCGATGAAGCAGCGCTGGCCGACTTCCTGGACCGGCGCGGCGCGCAGTATCTCATCACCTTTCCCGATTGGTATCCGACCCTGACTTCTTCTCTGCAACCAATTTATGTCACCAACTCGCCTTATGCTCCGATGTTTGGTGAAAGAAATATGGCCGTCTATCGCTGGAATGGGCGCTGAGCGCTAGAACAAGCACTGCCTTCAGGTAAGAAATTGCCGAGTAAATAGACCTGTGCTATACTCAAAGTGGGCTGACGAAGGATGGAAATTTCGCGAAATGTGACCATTCTTGTTGTAGAAGACCACCCGTTATTTCGCCAGGGTGTGATCAATGCTCTCTCTCTGGAGTCGGAGTTTCAAATCGTTGGCGAGGCGGCCGATGGAGAGACGGCTTGGATGCTTATCAGAACTTTACAACCGACAATCGCGATTGTCGATATCAATTTACCGGTTTTAAATGGTGTCCAGCTCTCCTATCGCGTTGCGCAAGAGAAACTCTCAACCCGAGTTATCTTACTCACCGCTTATGATGATAAGGAGCAAATCCTCCATGCGGCTTTGGCGGGGGCGTGTGGTTACTGTTCCAAAGAGATCGAGCCGCGTCAGTTGATTGAAACGGTCAGACAGGTCGTCTTGGGAAATTATGTGCTTCAGGGCCAAGTCTTTTCACCCAAAGAGTTTATGGTTTGGCTCAATCAGCAGATGGGCAAAAACCGACCTCTCTATAGCGAGCCGGGCAGCCCATTTCATCCTTTGTCGGATAGAGAGATGGAAGTGTTGACTTGTATGGTGAAGGGGATGAGCAACAAGGAAATCGCCCTCGCTCTCAAAATCAGTCACCAAACGGTCAAAAATCATGTCACCTCGATTTTGCGAAAATTTAACGTTGAAGACGGAACGCAGGCTGTGGTGTATGCTTTGAAGCACGGTTGGGTCAATTTGCAGAGCAGTGACAAATCACTTCAGGAGTGAACCATGATCCTGTCCCAGAGTCCGTCTTCTCAACCGCCAGAAGATGATATTTTGAGTGTCCTCCAAAATGAACTTGCAGAGGTGGAACGTTCTCTTAAAGAGGTCAGCCTGTTGCTGGAACAAAGTCGTGTTGAGGTAGGTAAATTGACCCAGCGCAATGCTGCTGTGACGGCTCACTTACAGCAAATCAACCATCAGATCGGCTCTGTGCCGCCGGAAGATGTCAAACGGGCGTATGACTCAGCTTTGGATGCACAACAGCGCCTGTTTGTGATGCGCAGTCAACTGGAAAAGCTACAAAACGACCAGCTGCATTTTGAACGACAAAAGAAATTAATCGAGCAGCTCAAAGCTATGCTTGAGCAAGGTGATCTTAATAAACCATCTAAAGGGGGACGTTCTGCGCTGGAGAGCTTGGAAATGTTGATTAATGCTCAAGAAGCGGAACGGCAGCGCCTAGCACGCCAGATGCACGACGGCCCGGCGCAAGCGCTTTCGAACTTTATTTTACAAACTGAAATCGCGCTCAAATTGTTGGATATAGAACCTGAGAAAGCGCGTGCTGAACTCAACAGTTTGAAAATTTCCGCTTTCAACACGTTCCAAAAAGTGCGCAATTTTATTTCTGAATTGCGCCCGATGATGTTGGATGATTTAGGAGTGGTGCCAACCATTCGGCGCTATGTGGAAATGTACAAAGAACAAACCGGCGCAGATATTAATATGACCTTTTCAGGACAGGAGCGTCGGCTTGAATCGTATATCGAGGTCATGATCTTCCGTGCTTTACAGGAACTTTTGGCTGTTGCTGTCCATCAGAATCAGGCCTCTTCGATCAAAATCCAGTTGGATTTTGGCGATTCTTGGGTTAAGCTCTCCGTGGATGATAATGGTAAAGGATTTGATACTGATGGATTGGAAACAGATAAAAATCTTGGTCTAAAACTCATCAAAGAGCGTGTTCAAATGGTAGGTGGTACGTTTGCGATGGATAGCGCCCCGGGGATGGGATCTCGCATTTCTCTGAATATTCCGATTTCGGCTTAGGATTGGGAGCATTCGTCGGCGTCTGTAAAGAGATTGTAATGAAATCGCATTTGTATTTTGCATTGCTTCGAGTATAATAATAAGTGATCTCTGGTT
>JANWWB010000026.1 GCA_025056515.1 Anaerolineales bacterium | reverse complement strand
GCAGTCACGCACGTGCCCAAATGAAGTATTGGAAAATGGAGAGGTTGCACTACGCCTTGCTCGCCGATTACCGTCAGGCGTTCAATCATTTCTTGTTTGAGGAAGCTCAATCGTTATGGTTGGCCAACAGCGAGCGCGATTTGGTCTTGCTCCAAGCCGAACGCTGGCAACCACTCCTCGACCCGGCCTATGCGCTAGAAGAATTCGGACATCTCGAACCATGGTCTTCCTTGCAAGCGCGAGGTGAATCTCCCTTTGTTGCTTTTCGACGTATTGCTCTCCAGGACGATGTGACAACCTGGATTATGGTGCATATTCTCCGTAAGGAGTTTAAGCGCGCAGTCGAATTTGCCGAAACTTTGGAGGCAAAAATTCCTCATTGGTGCGACGCCCACCCTGATGACCCAAATTTTCTCAAACCCTCCTGGTTGCATACCTTGGCGCGACACGAACGCGCCCTTTGGAGAAACACGGCCAAGGTGTATATTGGCGAGAAAACGCAGCCGATTTTGGAAGAAATGAAAAAAGCCGTTGCAGAACTGGAAAAGTTACTACGCCACTCGCAAGAGGAAGTGGTCTTTCCTGATCGTGGCGATGGCGAGACAGGCTTTCTTGGTCATCCGGCCGAAAAGAAGGTACTTCGTCTGATTGCACTGTATTACAACTACATTGGATACGGATATGCCAACCTAGGGGCAACCCGCAGCGCCAAGGATGCCTACAGCCGTGCCCTACGTGCTATGCGTGACGTGGATTTCCCCCACATGGAAGCGACCACGCGCAACAACTTCTCGCGCGTACTCTCCGATCGAAGCCATGTGCGCGGCCGGCGGCTCTGTTTGGATGGGCTTAAGCTACGCAAAGAGCAAGGGCTTGAAATCCCTCTTGCCTACTCTTATAACACGCTAGCCCTGATTGATAACGATCATGGTCGCTCCGATCTGGCATGGATGGAAGCAGCGATTGCCGTTGCCTACTTCCGACGCGCCAACGACCCGCGCGGCCTGGGATTGGCACTGCTTCAGTTGGGTGAGGCGTTGCGTCGCTTAGCTAACCGTCGTGATGAAATTTTCCAGCTGCGAGGCGATTCCCCTGAGATAGTCTTCAAGGCTGCCGACCGCGCTCTAAGCGAAGCCGTGCGCATCTTCACCACGGGTCCTCTGGCAGGAGAGAAGGTTCGTCGCGTCGAGGCGTGGATTGAACTGGGAAGCCTGGAACGCGACCGTATGCGCACGGTGGAGGAGGACTCACCCAGCCGAGAACGCTACTATCGTGATGCAGTTTCGCATCTCACCCAGGCAGCCCAACTCGCCCACGAGCTCGGAAATAAACGCCTCGAATTGGATGCTCGTGTCAATCTAGCCTGGACGCACTATCGCTATCCTGATTTTGTTCTGGCCGAACGCGCTCTACAACAGGCCGAGGATCTCCTCCCTGACGATTGTCGGATTCAAGAAGGATTCTTGCCCGGACCGGAGCGGAATGATATTTACGTCTATGAACAGTTAAGTCGCATGGAAGGTCTGCGCGGTCGGATCGCTTTGGAAAGCTTCCTGCAAATCGTTGAGGAGAAGAAGAAAAATATTCCCGATAGAGAAGAACGCCGCCGACAAATTCATGAAGATGAAAAAGCCCAAGAGTACTTGAAGATGGCGGCTGAACATTTTGTCAAAGCCCTAACCTACGCTCAACTCCAATCGCCGCGCTCTCATGCTCTGCGCCTAACTTACGATTCAATCTACGATTACCTCAAAGAATTCAACATCACAGAACTGAACGACTTCTATCGCCAGGTGCGCTTGGCAATTGATCGATACGGCCTAATCCAAAAATATGAACCCAACAGCCTGTGTCTGATTGACCTGGGTAGGCTGGATGAGTTTCTCGAACAGATGTTTGGCCTTTCATCAGAAGAAGGAGCGTTTCATGAACGCTAGCGGTGTTGGGTCAGACGATCCGATTTTGCTTGTTGCCTATCCCGTCCGATTGGAAGATGATTGCGCTTGCCCTGAAAGTCCAAGGGTTCTGACTGTTGAGGCATCGGCTTTTGAAAATGACTGCGCCTGTCCGCAGGCAGCTCCTTCCCTGCTTCTACGCTCGACCCCGACACTTTACCGTCAGGTAGAGCAAGCGTACGTAGAAGAGACCTTGCCGCATGCCTTTCGCCTGCTTCTCAGCCCCTATGCGCCCCAGGGGCCGGTTGTTGTCAACGCTGCGGCTTGGGCACGTTGGCAACACTTTCAGCAACCGCAGCCACTCTCCGAGCCGGTTGATTTCTGCTTGGCAGAACAAGCGTTGCTCTGGCCGGTCAACGTTCCTGTGCGTTTCCCCTCCAGCAGACTACAAACCCTAACTGTCTGGCTACATGTTACCAATGCTTGCAACCTCGATTGTCCGTATTGTTATGTGCGCAAATCCTCGGCGCACATGCGTGAAGAGATTGGTTTGCAAGCACTCCGCCAGGTCTTTCAAACTGCGCATAAGCGCGGTTTCCAGAGTGTCAAACTCAAGTATGCTGGTGGAGAAGCAACCCTCCATTTTGGCCTGCTTCGCAAGCTTGCCACTGTTGCCCAAAAACTTGCTCTTGAAACCGGCCAGCGCCTTGAGCAAGTGATTTTGAGCAACGGCACGCTCCTCAAAGCCGACGATATCCTCTGGATGCTGGACAACGACGTGCGTCTGATGATTTCCCTGGACGGGCTAGGGGAAATCCACGACCGTCAACGTCCAACTCGCAGTGGGAGAGGCAGTTTCGAGCGCGTGCGCTATGTTCTTGAGAAGATCGCTCTACCGGCGGGCATGCGCCCATTCATAACTGTCACCATTACACGCCGGAATCACAACCACATCGCCGAAGTGGTCCGCTGGGTACTCGAACGCGAATTGCCGCTTAGCCTGAATTTCTACCGGCAGCCCCTTTCCTCAGAGGGAGATTTAGCTGCCGAAGAAGAAGCCCTCATTCAAGGCATGCGCGCCGCCTATCGAGTTTACGAGGAGCTTCTGCCACCACAACCGTTTCTCAATGGCCTATTAGACCGGGTCAAAATCGGTGGGCATCTTCATGCTTGCGGTGTTGGCTCTTCCTATCTGGTGATCACCCATGAAGGAAAAATTGCCCAGTGTCAAATGATACTCGAGCAGGCGACTCCCCCTCCTCAAGATGGAGACCTTCTTACCACAGTCCAACAGGGTTTTATTCCCTTGATCTCTGTGGAACAAAAGACCGGATGTGCCACCTGCCGATATCGCTACCTTTGCGCTGGTGGGTGTCCTTTGGAGACCTATCGTCGTACTGGTCGTTGGGATGTGCCGCATCCGAATTGCCGCATTTATAAGGCACTTCTTCCCGAAGCTTTGCGCCTGGAAGGACTACGTCTGCTCAAAGTCCATGGATATCTAAAAGCATCCTCTCTTGCCTGATTGCAAAGAATTAGGAGATTGTGGCGCTGTGCAGTGGCGCGGTCGCTGAAGCAATCTATTTTGAAGGACTTTGTCGTCTAGCACGAGGCCAGGGCTTTGCCGTCTTCCAAAGCTCATAACGAAACCCGCATTTCGAGTTTCCCAGGTCTTTGTTGCGGAGCATCCCTATCTGAGAAAACTCTCTATCCACTCAAGACAGGATGACGATAGAGATTTGACA
>JANWWB010000012.1 GCA_025056515.1 Anaerolineales bacterium | reverse complement strand
GAGGTACCAACCGACCTCCGAACTTCCTGTGAACGTGAAGAAAGCAATGCGCGGGTCGGCGACGAGTTTTTCTGCCTTGGAGCCTCTACAGGTTACCACATTAACCGCTTCAGGCGGGAAACCTGCCTCAAGAATCATCTCGCCCAAAAGCAAGCCGGAAAGCGGAGTAGCCGATGCCGGTTTGAGGATAAAGGAATTGCCAGCAGCCATGGCCGGACCGACCTTATGGCAAGATAGATTAAGCGGATAGTTAAACGGCGAAATACACAAGACAATGCCGATGGGAAAACGGCGCACAATGCCGATACGGTTTTCGCCGAGTTCGGTCCAGTCAATCGGGACGACCTCGCCGCCCACCCGTTTCGCTTCCTCAGCAGAGGTTCGAATGGTCTCTTTGGCGCGCAAATATTCGGCGATGGCTACACTGCGCGCTTTTCCGCCCTCCATAATCAACGTCTCGATGATTTCCTCGCCGCGCTTCTCCATCTGGTCTAGGAGAGCGTAGAGAATCTTGGAACGTTTATGAGAAGGGAGTTTGCGTGTAATCTCAAACCCTTTTTGGGCAGAAACAACGGCATCTTCCAAATCCTTATCGGTCGCCTGATACACTCTGGCAACCAATTCATCCGTATAGGGGAAGCGCACTTCAGACACTTCATCACTGGTGCGCCATTCTCCCCCCACCAAGAACTTATATTCACTCTTCATAGGTCATTCCCTCCGGGTTATCGCTTGTAGATGTTCATGCAAATAAGGCTTCCACCGCAGCACGGAACACCTGCGTATGATAGTCGACATCTGCTTCGGTTGTGTCGGCGGCGATGAGCGCCATATTGTGGAAGGGGGTCATTAGAATCCCGCGATTGAGCGCCCAGAGATGCATAAAGCGATCGAGTTCACTATCTACTGCGGCATTGGCCTCACCACCATTGCGAGGGGGTGTGGCACGGAACCAATATTCAACGCGAATGCCCAATCGCTTGACAATCCAAGGAAGTTGGAATTCGTCAATCACGCTCTGAACACCTTGTTCGTAGCGGTCAGCGAGTTTCTCACCGCGTTCATACATTTCCGGGGTGAGCACATGCTCCAAGGTAGCACGCATGGCCGCAATCGAAAGGGCATTGCCGGCTAGAGTGCCACCTATCCCGCCAACGTCCGAGAGATCCAATTCCAGTTTCTGCCAAAAGGCTTCAGCAATCTCTTCGGTGAAGCCATAAATACCAACCGGCACGCCGCCTGCCAAGGCCTTGCCACAAGTCAGAAAATCGGGTTTGAGACCGTAGCGAGCAGTATATCCGCCTGGGCCGGCACACAGGGTGTGCGTTTCATCAATAATTAGATACGTGCCGGTGCGACGAGTGATCTCGCGCAAGGCATCATGATAGCCTGGCTCGGGATGAATAATGCCGATGTTGGTCATGACCGGTTCGGCTAAGACGCAGGCAACATCCCGCGGTGCGAGGGCAGTTTCTAGGGCAGCGATGTCATTGAATTCAATCACTTTGGTTGTTTCTGTGGGGTTAACCGGCATACCCAGATTGCCCGGCCGAGGAATAGGAGTGCCCTCTTCATCCAGAGCGATAAAGGTCTCATCTACCGTGCCGTGATAACAGTAGTTATAGACCAAGATTTTCGGACGGCCGGTGATATGACGCGCCATACGGATGGCGAAACGGTTAGCATCGGTCGCAGTGAGGGTGAACTGCCAGTACTTCAGCCCGAAACGGCGCTGGAGTTCTTCCCCAACCCAGATAGCATCTTCGGTGGGAAGCATCAGAGTCAGCCCTTTTTGCGCCTGACGGATGATAGCCTCCACAGTCGGGTCAGGCGAGTGGCCGGTCATCGAGCCGGTATCGCCGAGACAAAAGTCAATATAGGTGTGGCCGTCTACATCTGTGAAGTGGGCGCCTTTGGCCTCTTTAACAAAAATAGGGAATTTGCCGGCCCAGCGAATCATCCAGAGCATGGGCACACCGCCCTGCATCGACTGACGGGCACGCTGATAGAGTTCAAACGAGCGAGGATGTTCGGCATGAAATTTTTGCTCCTCCTGGCGAAGCAGCTGTTCAAGACGATGACGATCGAGGGTAGGCATAGGAACTCCTGAGATAAAAGTACAGTGAAGTTGAAAGGTTTTCCAAATAAACCTTAGGCAATCATGGCATTCTGAGGCAGTGGCCGGCAAAGCAACCTCTTCAGGAAAGAGATGGCCGTTCTCATTTCCTCTATAGGCTTATGTTCCTGGAAACTCCCATCCAGGATTTTCCAAAACTCTGCTCGCGAGCATGAGTAGCGATTAAACAGTTTGCTTCAGGGCACGGCCAAAAATATCCAAAGCTTGATGGATTTGTTCTTCCGAAACAATCAGTGGTGGAATCCAGCGGATGGTGTTATCGTATGTTCCACAGGTAAGCAGAAGCAACCCTTCTTCCTCACAAGCATGGATAATCGACTTGACCATAGCCTTATCGGCGGGTTTGCCGTTGACAGTCAATTCCGTTCCAATCATAAGACCAAGGCCACGCACATCGCCGATAATGGGGTACTGCTCCTGGAGCTTGCGCAAACCGCTCATCAATTCCACACCGCGCCGGGCGGCGTTGCCAATCATGTCCTCTTCGCGCATGGCGCGGATGGTCGCCACAGCGGCGGCACAAGCAACGGCGTTGCCACCATACGTCCCGCCGTGCGAACCGACATCCCATTTTTTCATCAGCTCCATCCGACTGAAGACGCCTGAAAGCGGCAGCCCAGAAGCAATGCCCTTGGCAACCGTCATGATATCGGGGACAACGCCAAAATGTTCCAAAGCAAACCACTTGCCGGTACGTCCGAAGCCGGATTGGACTTCATCGAAGATGAGCAAGATACCGTATCGATCGGCGATTTGGCGTAATCCTTGCATAAAGGCCGCAGGCGGGTTGACGTAGCCACCCTCGCCCAGCACAGGCTCGATAAGAATTGCCGCCGTCTCCTTAGGCGCAGTTTGAGAAGCCAGTAAGTCTTCCAGCGCATTCAAGCAGTAAGCCGTGGCTTGGTCTTCATTCATCCCCAATTTATAGGTGTAGGGATACGGAGCGACGAAGACACCCGCCGGAAGCGGCTGAAATCCGGCCCGATAGATGGTCTTGGAGGTGGTCAATGCCATCGTACCTGCCGTGCGCCCGTGGAACGAGCCGCTGAAGACAATGATGTTGGGTTTGCCGGTGGCCGCTCGCGCTAACTTCACGGCGCCCTCGATTGCCTCCGCACCTGAATTACTGAAGAAGAAACCGTCCATCGAGGGCGGCACAATCGAGCGCAGTTCGCCAATTAGCTCCATCATTGGCTTGTGAATGACAATGTTTGCTTGGGCATGCAAAAACAAGCCGGCCTGTTCGCGAATGGCGGCAACGACTTTGGGGTGACAATGGCCGGTGTTGGTGACGCCGATGCCACAAGTGAAATCCAAGTAGCGCTTGCCGTCAATCGAGTAGATATATGCGCCTTCAGCCCGTTCCGCGCGAATAGGAAAAATGCGCGTCCAAACCGGCGACATATAGGGGACATTTTCGTCAAAAATATTGGTCATAGATTACCTCAAAGAGAGAATTTGAAAACAAACCACGATACCGCCCCCCCTGGACAAGCAGAGGGATTTTGTAGGGCAACTGTTACCAGTTGCCCTACCGAGATTTACGCCGGGAGATACTCCACTGCCCAAGCTACCCCGGCCTTTTCGAGCGCCTGAGGTGTAGGCAATCCATCCGGAGTCCATCCATGCATTTGATAGTAGAGGTCGAGCGCCTTCTCAAATTCTTCTTTTCCAATCGCTATCCCGGCGGTCGGACCGGTTCCGCCCAGTGGCTTGAAGAACTTCTTGGGCAAGGCATCTTCTTTACGGGTGAATCCCTCACGCGCATTGAAAGTACGCATCAAGTTGATGCGCCGGATGCCAACCTGAATGAGTTCTTCGAGAGTTACATCCCACCCTGTCACGGCGCGCACCATTTCAACGGTCTCAATCGGTCCAAAGAGACACCAGGCCGGACCGTAAACGAATTGACACAAATCAAGGGTATCCATCATGCTGTAGAACGCCTGCGTGAGATAGGCAAATTTGACTTTCTCCTCCCCGAGCGACATCGGCTCAGGCGGATTGGTCAATCCCATTGTCGCCAGACGACCGAGGTAGAGGTCGGAGGCCATGCCTTGCTCATACATCCAGTCATGTTCGCTCGACTGATGATCGGCGCCAAAGGGATTGACGGCATAGATGAGCGCCAGCGACCGCTTCGCCTGCGGCATATGCGCCGGAGCTTCTTCGTTCTTGACCGTAATCAGGCACTCCTCGGCTGCCGGTCCCCAAACTTCGGCTGCTCGCGCCGAACCTTCGGCCAGGATTGGGCCGAGTTTGCCACTCTTGGTTACGATTTGTTGCAAGACCTCAAGCATGGCATCAGCGTTGCCGAAGCGCAGGTCGATTCCGCCGGTATCTTCTTTCGTGATGATTCCCTTTTCGTAGCACTCCATAGCAAAAGCGATGGTTGCGCCGCAGGAGATGGTATCCACGCCGTACATGGCGCAAATCTGATGTGCCAGAGAGATAGCCGCCAGGTCGCCGATTCCGCAGTAGGAACCGAAGGTGCTAATCGTCTCATACTCTGCGCCGCCATAGAACGGCGAAACCTGATATTTGCCTTCTTTAATCTCCACCACGCGCTTGCAACGAACGGTACAGGCGTAACAGGTATCACGCTC
>JANWWB010000356.1 GCA_025056515.1 Anaerolineales bacterium | reverse complement strand
GAAGTTATCGGACCCGTCCACAATGACCTGGAACGGCTCGGCGATGCGCATCGCGTTGGCCGAGGTGAAAGGCTCGTCAAATGCATCGACTTGGATATGGGGATTCAGATCGAGCAGTCGAGCGCGGGCCGATTCGACTTTGCGCCTGCCGAGGGAGGCCGTGCCGTGAGCCACCTGACGCTGCAAGTTGCTGGCATCCACAACGTCGTAGTCCACTAGCCCGATATGACCGACGCCCGCCGCCGCCAGGTAGAGAGCGACCGGCGAGCCTAAGCCGCCCGTCCCAACAATGAGGACAGAGGAAGCTTTCAGTTTGCGCTGTCCTTCTAGCCCCACCTCGGGGATGAGAAGATGACGCGAGTAGCGTAGGATTTCTTCGCGGGAAAGATCGGGAAATGGATTCATAGAAATTCTCTCGCCAGGCCTTGCCATCTCTCTGGAAAGAGCATTGATTTCAGCTGATGATGTGAAGGGATGTCATCCGAACAGCCAGACTGGATATTAACCTGCATCTCCTACCGTACTGGAGGACGCAACTACACGCATCAAACATACCAAAGGAGCGCTTGAAGTAACGTGGCCGGTGTTGCGCGTCTTCCTGGTTGTCGTATTCCAGACCCAAAGTGTCGGACGGGGGGTGAAACTTAAAGCCACTGAATTCGCCGAAAGAGAGCGAAAAACGTCTAGACGGTCTCCGCAGAGGATCGGATCGGTTGGTTCGGTGGGAAAAAGGCATTTGCCGTTGAAACATCGTGCTCTTGTGCATAGTGTAGTATTGGGCGCAGTTCTGTTCTTTGCCTTTTCGGCTTGGCACCTTGCGCTCAACGTCAGACTCCACAACCGGAATATTGAGCGGCACTTGGGTGTTCTTGTCGTTCAGCTCTCCTCTTCAGACGAATCTGACCCAGACATAACCAGCAAGTCACCCTCCGGCAATCGATGGTACTAGGTTTAGGATAGAGTCTGGTGTTAGAGGAGTGTCCATCCCTTGCAGGTCACGGATGTTTCGCCCTTCTAAAAAGAGATTCACGAAGGAGCGAAGCGTTCCATCTGGCTTGTAGAGATGTGGACGGAAGGCCGGGAATTGGCGCATCAGGTCATTCATGGCCTCGCCGACCGTTGTGCCGCTCACGGCAACCTCAGCCTGGCCGTTGACATAGGGACGTAAGGGATTGGGGATGCGAATCGTCGGCATACTTTAATTGTATCAGAGGTCAAAGCAAATAACGCTCATCTCCTTGGAATGCAAAAGGCCGCCCCTCTCAGTCGACCCTACGAGCTGTCTGATCGGCTACGAACAGACGATCGTCCGAGTGGCAGCGCGCGTCAGACGATCGTGGATGGCAAGGCCCAGCCCCTGTGGCTCAAAATCGCGACAGAGGATAACATCCACTTGCTGGGCATCCAGCCAGCGCATACCGGCATAGATGTTTCGTGCGATGGTGGTGAGATCATTGCCTAAACGATAGACGATGGCGCCTTGAGCTTCCAAGTCGGCGGCTTCGTCATCGGTTGCAAGCACACCGACCTTTTGTCCGGCGGCTTGCCTTTCTGCAAGCAGGTTTCGTAAACCGGCTGACGCTTGCGGGCCGCTCAAGAGAACCATCTCGGCGTGCGGTGCATAATGTTTTTCCAATAGACCCGGAGAGGGCAAGCCAGGTTCGGCTGCGCGCCGTTGGTGGAACACATGCACCTCTCCGATAATCGTCTCCAGCATCTCGCGGGTGACTCCGCCTGGTCGCAGGATGCGCGGTGGCGAGGTAGACAGATCGAGGACGGTCGACTCAACCCCAATCGTGGTTGCTCCGCCATCCAGAATCAGGTCAATCCGTCCGTGCAAATCCTGCCAAACGTGTTGCGCTGTGGTCGGGCTGGTGCGT
>JANWWB010000131.1 GCA_025056515.1 Anaerolineales bacterium | reverse complement strand
AGGGTCGAAGGTTCGAATCCTTTCGCTCCGACCACCCGCACACCCCCAGCCGTCCGTAGCTCAGCTGGATAGAGCAACGGCCTTCTAAGCCGTGGGTCGGGGGTTCGAGCCCCTCCGGACGGGCCAGCTCGCGGGGCGGTCGTGCACCCTCTCCTGTGTCTCGAGCCACCCAGGGTATTGAGAAGGATCCAACCTGCTAGGAGGACTGCAAAACTGGCCGCTTATCTTGTACATTAGCCCGTTAGGGAAGGTCTGCATAGTTCACCCGTTCCTTGATGTGAGATAGCACGGAGATCAAGAGTCCAGAGGTGGGAGAGTACGGGACATGAAGCAGATGAGCCTGACCGCTGACGCATCGGGGATTGAACGTAGGGCCCATAAGACGCGCAAGCCTGTCTTTTTGGATGAAATCAGCTGGTGGGTGGTGCTGTGGACCGAGCTGGCGGCGCTGATTGCGCCGCACGCGCCTAAGCGCGGCCCACAGGGAGCGCCCATCGTTTGCCGTGGAGACCTTGCCGCGTACCCACTTCATTTAGCAATGGTTCAACCTGTCGAACCTGGCGATAGAAGAGGCGCTCAATGATACGCCGATGTTTCGCGAGTTTGCAGGGCTTGACATCGGCTAAGACGCCCTCCCCGACGAGAGAGCCCCCCCTGCGATGGCTACATTGGCTCGAAGCCCACGACCTCGCGTCGCAAATCTTGGTCATGGGCAACGCGCTGCCGACCGCTCAGGTGTTGCCGTCCAAACACGGCACGGTGGTCGCTGCCACGCAGATTGCCCCGCCCAGCTCTACCAAGAACAGCGCGACGAAGCCCAACCCCGAATGGGTGAGCGGCAATGAGTTGGAGCTACGAACGAATAAGAAGAATAACCCTTGGCAGTTTGCACGCTGCGCGCATCCTTCGCTGCGCTCAGGACAACTCTGCGGATATCCTGCGGCACCTGCGGTGCCCCGTGGCACGAAGGCGCGCCTTGGGAAGTATACTGGCCTTGGATTGATGCATATGGAGAAAACCAAGGCCAGCATCCGCGCCAAGGTGGTGCCTCCTTTTTGGGTCATCAAGCAGCAGTTAGGCTATGTCAAGGTTCGTTACCAGGGGCAGGCTAAGAACATAGCCAACCTCACGACGTTATTTGCGCTGAGCACTCTAAGGATGGTGTGCAAACGACTGTTGACCATAAGGGCGCAGGGATAGCAGCCCCCGAAAGTGGCCACAGGGCCGCAAGCGGAGCCAAAATGGCAGCCCTAAAGTCCTCTGAAAATACCCTTGACCCCCCCAATATGTTACTATCTGAAACATCAACCAGCAACAACTGCCTTAGAGAGGGTTGCACAGCTTTTCCCTAACGCAACGCAATTAAAGCACAAACATCTAACCCCATTCCATCGGAAGCACCAACAACACAAAGTTAACGATGAAAAACGCAGCGCGCGGCCAAATCTATTTTGGCGACAATCTGGATATCTTGCGCCAAATCCCATCAGAATCTGTCGGGCTCATTTATATAGACCCTCCCTTTAATACAGGAAAGATCCAGAAAAGAACACAGATAGCCGCCATTGAAGCGGCGCACGACGGATACCGCGGCTTTCAGGGCAAACGGTATCAGCGCATTCCAATTGGAACGCGCGGTTATATCGACTTTTTTGATGACTATTTAGAATTTCTCGAGCCGCGCCTGATCGAGGCTCGAAGAATACTTGCCCCCAACGGGACCATGTATTTCCATATCGATTATCGCGAGGCTCACTACTGCAAAATCTTGTTGGATGGCATCTTTGGCCGCGAATCGTTTATAAATGAAATTATATGGGCCTACGATTATGGCGGCCGACCCAAAAATAGGTGGCCACCCAAGCACGATAACATTTTCATCTACGTCAAGAATCCGAAGAATTATGTCTTTAATTATGACGACATCGAAAGGATTCCCTACATGGCTCCTGGCCTGGTCGGCCCCGAAAAGGCGGCCAAAGGCAAGCTCCCCACAGACACCTGGTGGCACACCATTGTGCCGACAAACAGCCGAGAAAAAACCGGCTATCCGACACAAAAACCGCTGGGGATTCTGCGGCGCATCATCCAGGCATCGTCTCGTCCCGATGACATCGTGCTTGATTTTTTCGCTGGCAGCGGCACGACGGGCATGGCCGCTTACGAACTGGGGCGCCGCTTCATGTTGATCGACAACAATCCCGAAGCACTGGAAATTATGGCAAAAAGGTTTGCAGAATTAAAGGACGTTGAGTGGATTAACTTTGAGCCCAAACCATATCACCCTGTCGGAAGAACCCGAGATATTTTTGACAACCTATCTCTTCAACACAACAAATAAAACCACTAAATCAAAACACGATAAGGACAACACACATGATCAAAGACGATGACGTTCGCATTCTCGCAACAATCGCAGAGATGATAAAAGTAGATTATGTAGCAAATGAACAAAATGATCCGTGGATTGGTAGCCCATTTGCATGGATCAAGACCAGGCCATCACGTCAAATTGGAAAGATCGGCGAGCAGCTAATATCCGGATGGTGCGCCGCCAAAGGACTAGATGTAGGCCGATCTACAGACTCAGATGCTGAC
>JANWWB010000343.1 GCA_025056515.1 Anaerolineales bacterium | reverse complement strand
CGACGTGGCGATAAACAGGCATGCAATCGTGGTGAGACCGGCAACCATGAGAGAGTTGCGCATCCAAATCAAAAGCGGCTCTTGGAAGAGCATAACCTGATAGTTTTCCCAGGTCCATTCGGTGGGCAAGAACATCCCTAGCAAGTTCAGCGTGATGAGGCGACCACCCGAACGGCCAGAAGCAAGGATGATAAACCAGATCGGATAAACAGCAATGATAGTCGCTAGGATGGCAAAAGTTAACTGAAAAGCGCGTACCAGCGGTTTGGTGCGGCGAAAGGAGACCCGACTTTCTTTTGCTTTTCTCTGTCGGTCGCTCCACCAGCGGGTCAGGGCAGTCAGAGGTCGGTTCATTCGTAGGCTCCTTTCGTGATGCGGGAGAGGCGTAAGCTATACAGAGTCAGGCTGAACAGGAAAATAAACATGATCACAGCAAAAGCCCCCATTCGTCCGTAGGCCGCTGTCTGGAAGACTTGTTTATAGGCATAGACCATGACTAGTTCAGTCGCGCCTGGCGCGCCCGCGCCTCGGCTTGGGCCACCACCAGTGATGGCCCAAACAGTGCCGAACATCTGGAAGGTAGTAATGGAGCTCAACACAATTGCCGGAATGACAGCCGGACGAATGAGCGGCAAGGTGATGCTGAAGAGCCGTCGCCACCACGAAGCGCCGTCGACTTCGGCTGCTTCGTAGAGTTCTGCCGGAATCGATTGCAAAGCGCCCAAGATCGTCACCATAAAGAAGGGGTACGACATCCAGACGTTGACGATGACGGTGATCAAGAAAGCCGTGATGGGGTCTTGTAGCCATGCTTTGCCTTGGATGCCGATCAATCCCAGCACTTGATTAATGGTGCCTTGTTCTCGGAAGAAAAATTGCCAGACGAGAGCGACCATGATAGCAACCGTAGAGGCGGCCCAGGGGACAATCAGGACGACGCGGAAGAAGGTGCGCCCTGGTAAGTCTGGGACATTGAGCAGCAGCGCCAGCGCTAAACCCACAATAAAGAAGAGCGGGATGCACAGGAGGACGTAAAGGAATGTGCGGAAGGTTACCACAAAGAAATCGCCGGATTTGGTGATTTCGTTAATGGCCAAGTCAAAACGTAACAGGTATCCTAAACCTAAGGCTAGGAGGATCCCTAAGGTAGTTACCAGCCAAGCAGGGACAGGGCGTTCGAGATGTTTGCTAAATGCTTTATTCACTTGTGCTGCAATAATCAGCGGCACAAAGGTCAGGACGATTTTTCCAAAGGCCAATAAAGCGGGAGGGGTGAAGAATTTCCCAACGAGGTCGGCGTAGTTGGCAAATAACGGGTCCTGCAGGCGGAAAGGCTCGCCCAGACCGGTGGGACGGTTTTTCTCAAAAACCTTCCAGCACGTGGGTTCCAGGATGCGTGTGAGCGTGATGGAACAGTCAGGATTGGGGCGATAGCGGTTTCGGTTTGTGAACGAGATATAGGTGTTGAAGATAATCGGATAAATATTGAAAATCATGATTCCGATAAGGGTTGGCCCAATAAAAGCCAGGACGGTAAGGGTCTTCCTCCATCCTTTCCACTGCGCCATAAGAACCTCCCGAAAGAGAGAAAAAGGATGGGAGGGCAAATGCCCTCCCATCCGTAGACAGTCCGATTTTATTTCATGCCGGCAATTGCGCTCTCAATAGCGGCCTGTGCGGCAGCAAGCGCCTCAGCAGGAGTCTGGCTACCGTTCCAGATAGCGCCAGTGGCATCACCCACGGGGCCCCACTGAGCGTTCGCAAACGGAGTGTTGGCCATCGGGACGCCAAGGTTGGCGTTCTTGCCAAAGCCGGCGATGGTCGCCAGTTTCTGAACAGCGGGATCGTTCAGCGCCTGGGTGTTGGCCGGAATGGTCTTGTTCTTCAGGGTGACGAACTTCTGCATTTCGTAGGAGGTGAAGAACTTCATGATGTCCAGCGCAACTTCGGCGTGACCGCGGTCAACCGCGTTCTTGGTCAGCATGAGTGTCTTGATGCCGACGAACGGGCGCCCCATGGTTGCAAAGCCATATTTGACTTTAGCAGCCTCGAGGTCGGCAATCGCCCATGGGCCGGTCCACCAGGCCGCTACCTTGCCCTCGATGAGAGCGGTCTTGCACAGTTCGTGGTTCATTTCCTGGAGCAAGTAGGGTTTAATCTTGACCAGCCACTCGCCGGCAGCAACGGCTTCCGGCGTGTTCAGATAGACTTTGCCCTGATCGTCCACGTAGGAGGGAACGCCAAAGCCAAAGTAAACCGGAGCTACATGATAGGCATCACCGCCCGGGAAGCCCTGGTTGCAGAACAGCGGAATGCCTTTGGTTTCATAGAAGGTCTTAGCCTTTTCGTACAGTTCCTCGAAATTCAGCGGATCGGTGGGGAAATCGGCCTCGGATGCTACCGCGGTGTTGTAAACCAGGGTGATGGCTTCCTGAGATTCGGGCAGCGCCCAAATCTTACCCTGCCAAATTACACCCTTGACAGCCGCCGGTTCATAGGTGCTTTCCAGGAAGGCCAGATCAACGCCGAAGTCATCGAGGGGCACAATATTGCCATTCAGGGCGTTCGTACCGATCTGATCGTTGGCCCAACCGATGATGTCCGGACCCTCACCAGCAGGAATGGCTACAGCTAGAGCCGCAGTAACATCATCCGGCTTGGACAGGTCAATCGTCACATGCGGATTGCGGGCCATGTATTCCTGGAAGACCATGGTGATGGCGTTGAGGTATCCTCCGGACCATTGGTGCCAGATGGTAATAGTCACCGGCTCAGGCGTGGGAGGTTCGGTTGCTACAGGCTCGGTTGCCGGGGGTTCAGTCGCCGGCGGTTCTGTTGCGACAGGGGTTGTTTGAGGAGCGCAGGCAGCCAGCAGCATGGAAGCCAAGACCAGCATGCTGAACAGCATAAAGAAAGTGCGTTTCATACTTCTCTCCTTGGAATGTTATAGAATGTAAGGTTACATCTTTTTGTCAAGGAAATACCCTTGAGGATCTCCTGTTTTTCGCTTCCAAACTCCAGGGTGGAGCTTGCGGGGGACATCACCTCCTTTCAACGGGTTTGAGAAAACTCTTATAACAGGGTGGTTGTAGGACACAATCTCCAAGCCCAAAGATGTTGATGAGAAGAAAGCCGGATCTCCGTTTTAAGTGAATTCTATCAAAATATTGCCGATTTGTTGAGGCGCTTTGAAAAGGAGCTGTGTTTGTGAGAAAATCTCTTCAAAACTAACAATACACCTGTCCTGTGGATGTTAGAAGCGAACGATGTGCGCTCAATTGTATCATCGTTCCAGGCTACCAACCTTTGCTTGCAGATCTAGGCTTATCTCGGCATTCTGAAACCGAGCTTGTTGACTAACTTTGATTTCCTTGCTATCGACCATGCGATGGAGGGCTATTGTCAACGCTTGGATAACGGCGCCAAGTCCTGAAGACCGTCGGCCAAGCATGGCTGTGGTAATACGAACAGCACGCACAGCCGCAGGGAGACTACGACGTTGAACGGCTTGCCGGATCGGCTCTAAAAGGATATCGCCAGTTTGAGCGACCCCTCCCCCGATAATCACCAAACTGGGGTTCAGTAGGTTGACCAAACCGGCAATAGCAATCCCGATGTGGGTTCCAGCACGCGCTAGAATCTTTTGAGCTAACAAATCGCCTTGTCGGGCAGCTTGGGCTACCTCGCGAGCCGTGATGCTCTCTACAGGCTGAATAGCAGATAGGATGGTGCGCTGGTTTTTCTGCACTGCTTCTTGGGCTTGAAGGGCAATGGCGCGACCTCCAGCAATCGCTTCCAGACAGCCATGGTTGCCACAGGCGCAAAGCGGCCCGTCTTCCTCAATCGTCAGGTGCCCGATTTCACCTGCCGATCCGGTGACACCGCGGTAGATCTTCCCCTCGACCATAAGCCCAGCTCCAATGCCGGTGCCGACCTTGATATAGGCTAGGTTACGCTCACCGCGCCCGGCGCCGAATGCCCATTCCCCAAGCACACCAAGTTCGGCATCATTATTCACCGAGACAGGGCAACCCCATAGCTGTTGTAGGGTGTCGCGTATCGGGTAGTCGTTCCAACCAGGCATAATCGGTGGCATAAAGACGGCTCCGGCATCGGCTACAATTGGCCCCGGGACGCCAATCCCAATCGCCAGGATGCTCTCTAAAGAGATGCCCGCTTTTTGAAGCAAGAGATGCACTTGTCGGTCAATTTCGGCAATTCCTGCTTGTGGTCCGACACGAATATCAAACTCCGTTTCTTGCTCTTCACAAATGCGGGCGGCCATGTCGGTTAGCAGGATGTGTAGATGAGTAGCGCCAACGTCAATCCCAAGCACATATCCTGTCGAAGGATTGATTTCAAGCACAGTCGGAGGGCGTCCGGCAGGCCGGTAAATGCTTTCGGCTTCTCGAATAACATTTGCGTGGAGCAGGTCGTTGACAATCGTGGTGACAGCCGCACGTGTTAGGCCCAGTTGCCGCGCAATATCGACGCGCGAAATCCCGCCAGCGCTGAAACGTATTAAGTCCAGCACGGCATATTTGTTAATATGCTTTACATTATTGACAAGTGCAGGGGGGGAAAAAGTGCTCACTGGGCTTAACTAAGCAGATATACACGGCCTTTTTCGCAGTTTTCTGCTTTATATCATACCACTGTTTCTCTTTGTTTGTCAAGCGCTTTAACAAAATAACGCCAGCTTGAACTCTTTTTTTGCAGGGGTATCCATCTGGACACAGGTACGTTGAATCGGTGCAACGTGGCAACAAATGGTCCAACACGGTGCTGGAGAGCGTTGACATGCTGCGTCGGATATACCTGGTTTTGTGTTCTGCGATTCTGCAATGAGTGCACCCAACGGCTCGTTCCAGTTTTCCAAAGCCGTTTTGTCGCGAGGCCACTGTCCCTAACCCATAGCTTTGACAGGCGGTTTAAGGTCGTCTTCAGGCTTCGAGGTGCGCAATGGTTCAGGCAGATGACCGTGCTTAGGGAACTGCCTGGTGCTGGCGTCAGACTGGTGCTTCAATGCCTTCGCCAGCGGTGAGTTTTCTAGAACTTTGCGATGATATACATCGGCTCCTCCATTTTACCAACGCTCTGGAGGAGCCGAAAGATGGTAAGAACAGGAGAGAATTAGCGTTTTAGGGCATCCCAGCCGGCGTATTTGCCGCTATCGCCCAACTCGGTTTCGATGCGTAGGAGTTGGTTATATTTGGCTACACGGTCAGAGCGAGCAGGGGCGCCGGTCTTGATTTGTCCCATATTGAGCGCCACTGCTAAGTCGGCAATGGTGGCATCTTCAGTTTCGCCGGAGCGATGGGAGGTGACGGCTCGCCATCCGGCGCGATGGCAGGTCTCAACCGCTTCAATGGTCTCGGTGAGTGTGCCGATTTGATTGAGCTTGACCAGTAGGGCGTTGGCGGTTTTCTCGCGGATGCCACGCCGGACGCGCTCTGGGTTGGTGACGAAGATGTCATCGCCGACGATTTGAATCTGGTCGCCGAGTGTATCGGTCAGCAGTCGCCAGGAATCCCAGTCATCCTGCGCCAAGCCGTCTTCCAGCGAGACGATGGGGTATTGGCGCACCCAGTCGGCCCAGAATTCGACCATTTCAGGGCCGGTCAATTTCTTGCCTTCTTTGCGCAAATGGTAGGTTTTGGTTTCCTCATCGTAGAGTTCTGAGGCTGCTGGGTCGAGGGCAATGGCAATTTGTTCACCACGCCCAGCTTTGAAACCGGCTTTTTCGATAGCCTCAAGGATGACTTCGACAGCTTCCTTATTTGCCTTGAGTGCAGGGGCATAGCCGCCCTCATCGCCGACCAAGGTAGTATAGCCACGGGCTTTGAGTACGGACTTGAGGGCATGGTAGATTTCTGCGCCCCAGCGCAACCCTTCGGCAAAGCTCGGCGCGCCAAGGGGCATAATCATGAATTCTTGCGCATCTGTGGATTGCCAGCCGGTGTGAACACCACCGTTCAGGATGTTCATCATTGGAACTGGCAACACATGGGCATACACGCCACCAATGTAGCGGTAGAGAGGCAAACCGAGCGAATTTGCTGCGGCTTTCGCAACGGCTAACGAGACACCTAAGATAGCGTTTGCCCCGAACTTCGACTTATTCGGCGTGCCATCCAAGGCGATCATTTCCATGTCAATAGCTTTTTGGTCGGTTGCGTCCCAGCCATAGAGTGCTTCGGAAAGAATATCGTTGACAGCTTCAACAGCTTTCAATACACCTTTGCCGTTATACCGAGCCTTGTCACCATCTCGCAGTTCAAGCGCTTCGTGGATGCCAGTCGAGGCTCCTGAAGGTACCGCAGCGCGTCCCCAAGAACCATCGGCCAGAACGACCTCAACTTCAACGGTTGGATTCCCACGCGAATCGAGGATTTCCTGGGCTGTAATAAGCTCAATTGTCGTGTCCATATTCTTTTACTCCATACTCCATCTTTTGAATTTCGGACAAGCGTCCGTTGGTTTTCCAAAAGGTAAGTATATCGCAAGTTTATCTTTGCTGATGGGTGATTTCTGTTAAAAGTGCCTATTCAGGAGAGGCGAGATGTTAAGAAATGGCTTTGCCATTTTTGGTTAGGGCATCATTGTGCAGGTGGGCCAGACAGCAGAAACCTTCCCCTAAGCAAGTCTGTCGACAAGAGAGTTTCCAGGAAGGTAGGCTGCTTGTTCTGTCGGCTTGTTAAGGCGTTTGGCAAGCTTTTTGGCCTGGAGAGCTCAGAAACAAAGAAGCGCATCGCTGAGATGCGCTTCTTTGATAAGGAGTGTGGACTGGTTTATTTGCGGGTTGATAACTTGAAGAGTGTATAGAGTGGGCAGAAGGAGACAGCGCTGGTGAGGATGAAGACAACAGCTAAGATGAGCAGGATGGTTCCCAGGACGCCAGAGACCAGACCCCCAAAGTACAAAAGCAAGAAGACAAGCGCCAGTACGAGGCGAATGACGCGATCGATGGTGCCCATGTTTTTGACGAGTTTCATGTTCATTCTCCTTGTGGTTTTTTATAGAGATTGGATGAGGTAAGCTAGCCCGGCCACCAGGCCAAGACAAAGCACACAAACGACGATCAGTTTGAGGATCTTTACACTTTGCTTCATGATTGATTAGATGCACTGATGAGATAAAGGTTGCATGTTGTTCTCATAAGTTCGACGAAAGGCCAGCGCGTTGTTTGGCAGCTCGTATCAGACCCACGAAGAGCGGGTGGGGACGCATCGGTCGGGATAGGAATTCAGGATGAAATTGACAGCCGATCATATAGGGGTGGTCGCGTAATTCTGAAATTTCCACCAATTTGCCATCCGGTGAGAGACCGGAGAACACCATACCAGCTTGTTCAAATTCTTTGCGATACGCGTTGTTGAACTCCCAGCGATGGCGATGGCGCTCCTCGATACTCGGGACGCCATACACGGCTGCTGCTTTGGTTCCCGGCTGAAGCATACAAGGATAAAGCCCCAGGCGCATGGTGCCGCCCATTTCGGTCACCGAGCGTTGCTCCAGCATCAAATCGATCACTGGATGGGCAGTTGAGCGGTCGAACTCGGTCGAATTGGCGTCCTCATATCCCAAGACGTTCCGAGCAAACTCGATACACATGAGCTGCATACCCAGGCAAAGACCCAAGTAGGGGATGTGCTTTTCGCGCGCATAACGTACGGCCTGAATTTTCCCCTCCACCCCGCGCGAGCCAAAGCCGCCCGGAACGAGAATACCATCCGCTTGTTGGACGATTTCCCAGCCCTTGCCTTTCTCTAAGTCGGCAGAGTGAACCCATAGGATCTCCACTTCTACATTCTCAGCCAGGCCAGCGTGCTTGAGCGCTTCTCGCACCGACATGTAAGCATCCTTCAATTCAACATACTTTCCGACCAAGGCGATTTTGACAGTAGGTTTGCTCTGTTTGACCTTTTCGACCAATGCTCTCCAAGCTGACCAATCCGGTTGCACAGGCGCTTTCAATCCCAAGCGTTCGAGCACATAGTCGGCCACACCCGCTTTTTCAAGCAAGAGCGGCACCTCGTATAGGATAGGTGTGGTCATCATCGGTACAACAGCACGGCGGTCTACGTCACAGAAGAGTGCAATCTTCTCACATAAGCTATCGTCAATTGGATAGTCGGAACGGGCGATGATCATATTCGGCGAGATACCCATGGAGCGCAGCGCTGCCACCGAGTGTTGGGTGGGTTTAGTTTTCAATTCTTGCGTTGCCCCGATGTAAGGCAACCAAGTAACATGAATAAAGAGGACATTCTCTCGTCCGACCTCGTTGCGCAACTGCCGCAGTGATTCCAAAAATGGCTGAGACTCGATGTCTCCGACTGTCCCACCGACCTCTACTAAGACGATATCGGCATTTGCTTCTCGCGCTGCCAGGCGGATACGGCGCTTGATTTCGTTGGTGATATGAGGGATAACCTGAATTGTGCCGCCTAGGTAATCCCCACGTCGCTCGTTGCTAATCACCTGAGCGTAAACTTGGCCGGTTGTGAAATTCGAGTAGCGCCGCAAGCGGATATCGATGAAGCGTTCGTAGTGTCCTAGGTCGAGGTCGGTTTCGGCCCCGTCGTCTAAAACATATACCTCGCCATGCTGATATGGCGACATCGTGCCAGGATCAACATTGATATAGGGATCGAGTTTTTGTGCCGTGACTCGGAAGCCGCGTTCTTTGAGGAGCAAGCCGGTTGCGGCTGCCGTGACGCCTTTGCCAACCGAGGAGACAACCCCGCCGGTAAAGAAAAGATATTTCGTGGTCATTGTTTCCTCCTCATACTCCTCCTGAATTTCGAGTCCTCCTGAATTTCGAGATAACAAGCGGCGTGGGGAGGGCGGCTTTTGGCCTCCTCCCCACGCGGGTTGAGCCGTTCTTAGGTAGCATGATTGTCGATTTATGCGACCAGACGTACCAGGTCTGCCGTGGCGCGCTGCATTGCCAAGAAGATGAGATCAAGGTTCACCTCCTGACGCTTAAAAGCGGTGACAACGATCTCGTTTCTCGCCATTAACAGAGGGAGGAAGCCGATACTTCTCCGGCTATCGACCCGTTCCGAGGTATTGTGCACGAATTCGCCGGCAATTCTCCTCTTTTGCCTGAAGATGGCCTCCGACATCGCTGAGACTCGACCTGTTTCTGCTTCTTGTGATAAGGTGGGGGCAACTCTCCCTCCGTCGGCTGAGATGACGGCCCAAGTCTCGATGTCGAACGACACGGTTTGCGGATTCCGTAAAGCCATTCTTTGCTCACACAGGTTTGAATCGATGGCACAACTTTCGATCAGGAGGGTTGCCGGAGCAATTATATATGATTTTTTCCCCTGGGACTATCGCGATTTGTCCATGGGAGCGTTTTGGGCTGCTTAGGAGGGGGCCGGAAGCCTTTCCGAACGATTGATCTTTCGGCCTGTGAAATTCGATCTCTCGTGGTATATTTACGACATGCCGATTATTACACTGACAACCGACTTTGGTCTAAAAGATAGTTTTGTAGGTACGATGAAAGGAGTCATCCTTTCTATTTGCCCGACCGCTCAGTTGGTCGACCTGACTCACGAGATTCCTCCGCAAAACATCTTGGCTGGGGGTTTAGCGCTGTGGCGGGCCTTTCCATATTTCCCGGCGGGGACGGTGCATATTGCTGTGGTCGACCCTGGTGTGGGAACCTCCCGCCGTCCTTTGGCTGTTCGTCTAGGGGGGCAGTACTTGGTGGGGCCGGATAACGGACTTTTTACTTCTCTCTACGAAGAGGCGGAAGGGCGGGGTTGGTCGATAGAGATTGTTCATCTGACCAACAAGAGTTACTTCTTGCCTGAAATCAGCCGGACGTTTCACGGGCGCGATATTTTTTCACCGGTAGCGGCGCATTTGGCGAATGGTGTCCCGCTAACGGAGTTTGGACCGCCTGTTCCTGACCCGGTGCGGCTGTCCCTTCCCAAACCAGAGCGCCTCCCTTACGGCTGGCGCGCCCAAGTGATTGGTGTTGACCATTTCGGCAATTTGACGACCAATCTCCCCGCTGCTGTGCTGTTTGCTCCAAAGCAAACCATCGTACGTCTGGGGCGCTTTGAGATACGCGGCGTTTCGGCAACGTATGGGGAGCACGCGCCTGGCGAGTTAATTGCGTTGATAGATAGCGAAAATCGCTTAGAAATCGCCTTGGTCAACGGCAACGCTGCCCAGTTCACCGGTGCACACATCGGAGACGAAGTAGAGGTGTTTGATTCACCAGAAGGCTAATCACATGAACACCTGGCCGTTTCATGATCTTCGGCAACAGCTATCGCATTGATCTCACCTGCCCTCCTAGCAGGTGGTGAAATCACAGACGATATTCTTGTCTGAACGATTGAAGTCGGAATATGGTACAATTTGCCCGCAAATGCCTCCCGGTGTGGACGGAGATTGATGCTTGAACTCCCTCTCATTGTCGAAAATTTGTCTTTTCGTTACCGTGACCGCCAAGAATTGGCCCTGAAAGGAATTTCGTTCGAGGCTCATCAGGGCGAAATTTTACTTATCGCCGGGGCAAGCGGGTGCGGCAAGACCACCCTCATCCGTGCAATTAATGGCCTGATTCCGCGTTCCTATAAAGGCGAGATGTCAGGTCGAATTCTTTTGTTCGGACAAGACCCGTCTTCTTGGCCGCTGGCGCGTATTTCGCAGATTGTGGGCACAGTGCTTCAGGATCCGGAGCGCCAAATTTTGGGGACAAAGGTGCTGTATGAAGTCGCTTTTGGTCTGGAGAATCTAGGATTGCCACGCTCTGAGATTCTGGCTCGGGTGGATGAGGCGCTCGATTACCTGAAAATTTCCTACCTACGCGATCGTGAGACCTTCAATCTATCCGGTGGGGAGAAACAGAAGGTCGCCTTAGCTGGGGTGTTGGCCATGCGCCCAAAGATTCTCTTGCTCGATGAACCACTGGCCAGCCTAGACCCAGCCTCAGCCTATGAGACGCTTGACATCGTGCGCCGCTTGGCTGATGAGGGAATGACCGTGCTTATGATAGAACATCGTGTTGAGGATGTCTTGCGCATTCGTCCGGAGCGTGTGATGTTCCTGAGCGAGGGGCAGATTCGTTATCTTGGGCCGGTGGAGGGTTTAGGGGAGGTGGTCAATTACCGAGAGGTGAAACTGCCTGCGCCAGCGATTATCGAACGAGCAAGACGCGACCCTCCTCCGCCGGAGCTGCGTATCTTACCCGCTGCAGCCGGTGCTAGCTCGAATCCCGAGCCACTTGTGCGCTTTGAAGAGGTTGTCTTTGGTTATGATGACCGAGAAGTCTTGCACGGCATCAGTTTGGATATTCGCCGCGGCGATGTCATTGCTGTCTTAGGACCGAATGGGGCTGGCAAGACCACGTTTGTCAAGCATGCTATCGGCCTACTTAAACCCAAATCCGGGCGTGTACTGGTACAGGGACGCGATACGCGCCAGACGAGTGTGGCTGAAGTTGCCAGTACGCTTGGGTATGTTTTCCAAAGCCCAAGTCACATGCTCTTTGCGCCGACTGTGCGCGAAGAGTTAGCTTTTGGACCGAAAAACTTAAGACACCCCAAAGAGGAGATTGAAAAGGAGGTGAAAGAAGCCCTACAGATTGTCAATCTTTCTGATAAAGAAAACGACCCCCCGCTTGCGCTTTCGTTTGGGCAGCAAAAGCGCGTGAGCATTGCGGCAATCCTGGCCATGCGTTCGAAAATCTTGGTGATGGATGAGCCAACTGCCGGGCAGGACTATTTCAACTATATGAATTTCATGGATGCTATTTTGGAATTGCCCGGCTTCGAGGCGATTCTCTTCATCACGCATGATGTCGACCTGGCGGTCATCTATGCTAACCGAGTGTTGCTGATGGCCGAGGGGCGCGTGGTGGCCGATGGTCCCCCTGCTGAAGTCCTGGCCGACCAGGCACGCTTAGAGGCTTGTCGCCTTGTGCCAACAAGTTTGTTGGCCGAAAATTTGAAGTATTGGCCGCGTACGGGGCGTTTTCTGCGCGCCGAAGCTTTGGCGCATGTGATTTGAGAGATGAACAAAAGCGGTGTCTCCACGTTTTCAAAAAGACCATCGAGGTCCGTTCTTTCCCTTTGAGCGGGTGACCGCGGTCATAACCAGATCAATTCGGAAAGGAGAGTGCAGTGATGAATAAAAAACTTGTTGGTGTTGCCATTGCCTTGGTCGTCACCTTGGCCATTTTCCTCCTGCTCGTCTGGGTGGGCGGAAATGTCCTCGGCATTGAACGCCTAAAGACGGGCGAGAATCCTGTCTT
>JANWWB010000111.1 GCA_025056515.1 Anaerolineales bacterium | reverse complement strand
TGACCCTGGAAGAAAAAATCGGTCAATTAAACCAGTTGAATCCCGGTCCGGACTTCAACCTTGACCTGCTGCGTCGGGGACAAGTCGGTTCACTCATCAACGCTGCGGGAGCGCTCACCGGTCAAGGAAGTTCGCCTTCTCTCTTGGCCGAGGAGAGCAATCACCTGCAAAAGCATGCCTTGGAGTCTCGCTTAAAGATCCCTGTCCTTTTTGGGCGCGATGTGATTCACGGTTATCGCACAATCTTCCCGATTCCGCTCGGACAAGCGGCAGCCTTTAATCCGGACTTGAGCGAAGCAGCGGCAGCAGTCGCCGCTCGCGAAGCGAGTGCCGCTGGAATCAAATGGACATTTGCGCCTATGGTCGATATTGCCCGCGATCCTCGCTGGGGGCGTGTAGCCGAGGGAAGTGGCGAAGATCCCTTGCTTGGAGCGCGCCTGGCTGCTGCGCTCGTGCGCGGCTTTCAGGGGACAGATCCATCCCACCCTGAACGCATTATCGCTTGCGCCAAACATTACGCAGGTTATGGCGCTGCTGAAGGCGGGCGTGACTATGAAAACGCTGAAATTTCTGAACCTACCTTGCGAGATGTCTACCTGACGCCCTTTGAGAGCGCTGTGCGCGCCGGCGTTGGGACGCTGATGGCCGCCTTCGTTGACCTGAACGGCATCCCGGCTACCGCCCATCGCTATTTGCTCACCGATATCCTACGCCGAGAGTGGGGCTTTGATGGCTTTGTCGTTTCTGACTGGGAATCGGTGCGAGAACTTATTTATCACGGTGTCGCCGCCGATGAAGCCGAGGCAGCAGCGCTCGCACTGCATGCCGGGGTAGAAATGGACATGGTTAGTCAGGTCTATTTCAAGACCCTGGCAGAAAATGTGCGTTCCGGGCGCGTGCCGCAAACCGAGTTGGACGAGGCTGTTCGTCGCGTCCTGCGCATCAAGCAGCGGGCCGGCCTCTTTGAAAATCCCTTCACCGACCCGTCCCGTGCCGCTCGCGATTGGCTGACCCCAGAAGCGCGCCTCTTGGCTCGTCAGTTTGCCCGCCAGAGCATGGTCTTGCTGAAAAACCAAGACCATCTACTCCCACTCCAAGGTTTTCGCCGTATCCTGGTTGCCGGGCCTTACGTCCACGCCCGAGGTGAACTCTTCGGCACTTGGACACCCGATGGCCGTCCTGAAGACGTTACACCGTTGGATGAAGCCCTGCGCCAAACAGCGCCGCGCGGGACCGAGCTCTGGTTTGCTGATCCGTCCTACCCAGACTTGGCGCTCCACTTAGCCCATGAATGCGAAGCAGTCGTCTTGCTGATGGGAGAACATCCCATCCGCTCTGGCGAAAATTGCAACGTCAGCAATCTGGAACTTCCCCCCGGTCAGGCGGAGTTCATCCAAACCATAGCCGCTCTGGGCAAGCCGGTTGTCCTCGTCATCTTTGCCGGACGCCCGCTTGTGCTGACCTCTCTCCTCCCCTGGGTGCAAGCCGTGCTCTACGCCTGGCACCCGGGCATCGAGGCAGGCGCGGCGCTCGGCGAGATTCTCTTCGGGCAGGCCGCTCCCGCAGGTCGGCTACCAATAACCTTTCCGCGCGCAACCGGTCAAGTTCCTATCTATTACAACCACAAAAACTCCGGGCGTCCGGTCGGTCGTGAAGGCACATCTTTCCTAACCCGTTATAACGACCTGCCTCCGCGTCCCCTCTTCCCCTTTGGTTACGGACTCACCTACACCACCTTCGAATACAAACAGCTACGCATAAGCGACACGCGAATGCGAGGCCGAATCGAAATCGCCGCCGACATCACAAACACCGGGACACGCCCCGGGCGCGAGGTGGTGCAACTCTATGTGCGCGACCTGGTCGGTTCAATCACCCGTCCGGTGCGCGAGCTGAAAGACTTTCAGGCAATTGAGCTTCAACCAGGTGAAACCCGCTGCGTAACTTTCACACTGCACGAAGAACAATTGGCCTTCACACGTGCCGATGGTAAGCGCGTTGTAGAGCCAGGACGTTTCTACGTTTGGATCGCTCCGAATAGCCAAGGTGGATTGCAGGGGGAGTTCGAGCTATAGAAGCGTCCAAGAAACAACAGGTGAGGTAGATTGTTATTCCTTCAAATCGTAGGTGATTTCGGGCGGAAAGTTTCCGCCCGAAACCATCTCTATCGTTTTTCTTCACGGTGTCGCCGCGACCAGGCCACGCCAGACGGCGTCGAGCGTCTGCAGAGCAACCCAATTGCGCACATCCCACGCCGCCGGAGTCAAGTAGAGATTGGGCGGATTACGGTCCGGATCCAGACCATGATTCTCCAGGGGTTGCACCGCACGCCAGAAATTCATATATGGGACATCGTACTCATAAGCAATTTGTGCAGTGACCCGATTAATGGCAAAGTCTCCTTCAATGTTGTCTGCTTTGTTGGTCAAAATCGGCACAGCGCCACTAGCGATAATTTGCTCGACAATCTGACGTAAGTATTTCTCGTACAGAGTGACCGAAACATCCGGTCGCCAATTTGTTCCTAGATTGACGAAGACAATCATCGGGCGATAGGTGCGCAACTCGCAGGCCAGGGGACTCTCCCCAGGTTGGCACCGCGTCGGGTCACTCCATAGAGGATCCAGCGCGGAAGGAGCACTCAAGCCATCGCGGACGGCCACACTATCGCGCCAGAAGGAATCGTAAAACAATTGAATCGTTTCGAGCAAGTGCGGATAGTCCGGCCCAATCGGATTACGGTTCGTGGCATAAATCCCCAAGAAAACCTGCGGCTCGCTTTGGCAATCACCAACCACGGAAAACGTGTAGGGGGCAACTCCCATCTCTTGACCACGGCGATAGATTTCAACCGCGCGGGAGCTGACCATTGGAATCACCGGCCAGGTCCTCCAGGCGCGCGGCAGAGGACGAGTGTCGGGAGTTGAGGTTGGCGTGATGGTAGGGGAAGGCGTGAAGGTAGGAGAATGGACAGGGATGGGAGTCAGGGTAACAGGCAAGATAATCGGGGTCTGGACGAGGACAGCTTGTGGCGGAGAAGTGGGCAAGATTTCAGCTAGCATTGTCTCTGTCACACCAAACGTCCTCTCAAAGGGCCAAGAGAGAGGAGCGCTGTCTATCCCGAAAAATCTGCCACATGCAGACAAGCAAAGCAAAACAATCATGACGCTCATGTTCTGAAGGACAATTCTGAGGAAACGACCAGACATACCTTCCCTCCAAAAACCGATACCGAATAATCAACCGATCGTTTACCAACATACTCTCATTGAAACGCAAGATTTGGGTGGTCAGCAAAAGATGCAACGTTTGGAACAGAAAACCTTTTCACGATTGGCGATGCGGTGAACGAACCAGAACAATCAATATCAGAGCAATCACCAATCCTCCAATGGCTGAAGCCAGAAAAGTCGCTTGAAAACCAACTGCATCGGTCAGCCAACCGCCAACCAAAGGGGCAATCAGTGTCGCCGGAGCAACCAATGTATTGGAAAGACCGATATACGTTGGACGCGTTTCTTCTGTTCCAAAATAGGTTGTAAAGACCATACCAATCGTCCAATACGCCACATTTGCCAGGCCAGCAAACACGAAAGAGGGATAAAGCCACACCAAGGTCGGTCCGCCCCAAGCCAGCAGTGAACTAAACGTTACTGCTAAAGAACCGGCAACAAGCATGGCGCGGTGACCGAAGCGATCACCTAACCAGCCCATACTGGCATTGGCAAGCACTTGAGTCATGGTGAGCACGGCGGTCAACGCGCCGGCAGTTTCCTCATCCATGCCAAAGCGACGTAGGCCGTATAAGATATAAAAGTTAAAGCCCATGGAAGCGAAACCGCTGAGAAAGCGCACCAGCAGGAAGGCGCTGAAATTCTTGTCTCGGCGCAGGATAGTCAACCATTCTCGCCACGGGAACGATTGACGATCTGGGATCGATTTCTCTTCATCGACCGGCTCACGTGTCAGACCTAGAAAGAACATCGAGAGTCCCATTCCAACCGCCGCGAGCAAAAAGCAAAGAGCAAAGTCAAAACGGTCATCCAGACGATTGAGCAAGAAACCAGCAACCAAAGACGTCAGGGCAATCAAACCATTCGCCAAAGCTGCTTGTAGTCCGAAAAACGCGCCGCGCCAATTCGAGGGAATAATTTTTGCGATCATACTTTGCCATGGATTGGCGGTCAAACCAGAACCAATGCTCTGCCATAAAATCAACAGAAAGGTTAAAACAAGCGTGAAACGCGCACCTAATGAAGGCATTGCAAGGGCTACCAGTGCTAGTCCTAGGTAAGGAATGCGCTCATGCAAAGTAAAGAGCATAACCATCGGCTTATAAAGCCGCAAACGCGCCAGCCGATTCGCCAAGAACAGTTGAGGCAATTGCCAAGCCACACCGTGAATAGCCGGAATCAATCCGATCATCAAGGCCGAGTCGGTCATTCGGCTGAGAAAAAGGGGCAAAATAGTGGTCATGGAACCAAATCCCCAGCCAAAGCCAAAAAAAGCCCCGTCAATCAGGTTGACCACCAGGTTGTAACGCAAGTGCTTTTGAACCGCCGTTTCCAAAGTTGACATCGAAATGATTCTACCACCTGCAAAAAACAAAGGCATCCAAAACAGGCTGAGAGCATGACCGGAAGTCAGTTCATGGCTGAAATCTAGAGATCCGAAACTTTTCTTCATCACACCCGTGCCAATCTGAGCATCAACTCCTAACAATTCGCCAAAAGTTCAATCGCCGTCTTGGCTGCTACCGAGGCTGCGATTCGTGCCACAGATTATGTTGCACCTGTCTTCAAAATGTGAGGCACAGGATTCGGGCTGTCAAGATTACCCATCCCTATCTCCCTAGTGAACGAACGAGAATGACCGAACCTTTGGTCATGGCGCTTGACGAACCAGGCAGAAAGGATATAATAAAAACGAACGCCCGTTCATTTTTGTTTGATTTCAACAAACGAGGAATTCGATGGATGAAGCTTTGTTATCGAAAGGCGAACGTACCAGGCAAGCAATTCTAGAAGCCGCTTACGAACTGTTTATTGAGCAGGGATATACGGCAACCTCAATGCGGCAAATTGCCAAACGTGCCGACCTGGCGTTGAGCGGAATTTACAATCATTTCCACAACAAGGAAGCCATTTTTGCCGAACTCCTTCTTGAGCGGCATCCCTACCGGCAGGTATTGCCTATCCTGCTTAAAACACCCACCGGAGAAATCGAGGCGTTTGTTCGTACAGCAGCGCACGGAATGGTTGCCGAGCTCAGTCGACAATCCGGCTTTATCAAACTTATGCTCATCGAAATTGTCGAATTCAATGCCTGCCATATGCCGCAGGTCATCTCACACGTCTTTCCAGAAGTCTTGCCGATCATCGAAAGATTTGTTCAGGCAGGTCATTGTCTGCGCGAAATTCCACCTGTAGTTCTTTTTCGCGCTTTTATCGGC
>JANWWB010000134.1 GCA_025056515.1 Anaerolineales bacterium | reverse complement strand
TCCCTGAATTTCTTGTGCTTCCGAGGCGAACCGCGCACATTCCAAGAGCAACGCAATTTGCCGTTCTCCTTCCAAAATCGCTTGCTGCGCAGATGCAATCCACACGTTTTGACCTCACTTTCTATTTGCTGCATCAAATCTAAATCTGGTTCACTAAGAATTTCATAAGTGTGGAGTTCTCGCAAAGCATCAATGCCCGCTTCAATAAGGGGAAAAATCCATAGGACAACCGTACTGACAATCAGGGCAACACCAGCAAGCAGGTATTGACCACCTCCAATTGCCATTCCTAAGGCTGCAGTCAGCCAAATAGTTGCAGCGGTAGTCAAACCGATAATCCGCGCTCCTTCTCGTAGAATCGCTCCCGCGCCCAGAAAACCAATACCCGTGATGATATTAGCCGAAATGCGCGAGGGGTCGTTCCCATCGGCTAACCTCGCTGAGAGAATGGTGAATAGGGTAGCCCCCATGGAAATAAAAATCAATGTGCGGAACCCTGCGGTTTTATCGCGGACTTCTCGCTCCAAGCCAATGATTCCACCGGCAACCAAAGAAAGCAGGATCCTGAATACTTCTTCTGCAATCGCATTCATCGAATCTCCAACAAACTGAATTTGTGCTTCAGAAAAAATTGCTGCAACACCTCCCATTTTACCCCACCTGTAGCCGGAGAGAAGGGAGAAAGCAAAGACATGCGCGCTCTAAACTGTGCGGTACAGATGGTAAAATACGCTTTTCACAAGAAGCCCCCCTCAAGAAGAAGATTTTGCTTGTCCACCCATTTAAGGACATACTACCTCGCATGACACGAGGTAGTATGTCTCACCACAAGGAGAAGAAAGATGAAAGCCCGACCACTAGCTACACACCGACGCCCACTGCTCCTCTGAGGATGTCTTATACGGCATCAAGAGAGACTCGATTTGAGGCGTTTTGGGTAAGACAATTTGCTGGCAACGACGAAAGTCACTGTGCCAAAGATCGATCAGATAGATAAATCCGTGCTGATCCCAGGAAGGTCGCAAATAGATACGTCGTACTTGCCACCCTTCATCTAGCGCCGAAAGGAAGAGCAAGTAACCATTTGGAAAACCTGATGAACAGCGGGGTTGTTGTACGGTGCTCCAAATTCGTTGCGCTTCGACAAAACCAATCATCATTTTCTACCTTCCTTGTCCGGATTCACTGCTTATCCTAAAGATACTATGCTTTGATTGTTGACCTTTTAAGAGCATGTTAAGGTTTTGTAAATCTATTTGATTTGCCGCCGATTCAGTAGCTAAAACTCCTCAATCTCATTTTCACCTGTGATATGATAAAAGTATGAGCGAGTATATCCTTGTGGTCGAAGACGAACCTGCTCTTCAAGAAACCCTGGTCTACAATTTGAAAAAACAAGGCTACGAAGTCGAGGCGGTGAGCGATGGCCTGAAAGCACTCGAGGCGGCGCGTACACATCCGCCTGACTTGATTGTGCTCGACATCATGCTCCCTGGGCTGGATGGTTTTGAAGTCTGCAAGATACTGCGAAAAGAAATGAGCGTGCCCATCATCATGCTCACGGCTCGTGATGAAGAAATTGACCGCGTGGTCGGCTTGGAAATCGGAGCAGATGATTACCTCACAAAACCTTTCTCGATGCGCGAATTGTTAGCGCGCGTCAAAGCCCAATTACGGCGTACCGAACTGGTGCGTCAGGTCATGGAAAAAGTGAAAGCCGGTGAAGAAGCGCACAAAATTTTCACGTTCGGCAATCTTTCGATTGATTTGACCCGTCGCGAAGTCACCCTCAACGGAGAGGTTTTGCCACTCAAGCCCCAGGAATACGAGCTGTTGGTCTTCTTTGCCGAACACAAAGGACAAATGCTCAGCCGTGAATTTATTCTAGAACGAGTGTGGGGGTGGGATTACATCGGCGATAGCCGGACCGTTGACGTGCATGTCCGTTGGCTGCGCCAAAAAATCGAGCCGGATCCAGCAAATCCCAAACGGATTGTAACGGTAAGAGGCGGCGGTTACCGTTTTGAAGGTTAATATGAACTGGCTACTTGGTGGTTTAGGTATCCTTTCGTTTGTGCTAGCCGCTTTCTTGGCCTGGAAGTACTTCCGTCTGCTCCGTCATTTAAGCTTATATACCCGTCTCTTGCAAAATATCGTAGCTGGCCAAACAACGCCCGAGTCTCTCCCCAGCAATGTCCCAGGTTTAGCTACCCTTTCGAATGCAGTCCGTTCGCTTACGCTTAACCTCTTGACAAAGCTCGAAGAGACCGAAACTCAGCGAGCCGAGCTTTCTGCCGTCTTGGATCGGATGACAGATGGGGTCCTGATAGCCAATAGCAAAGGTCGCATTCAATTGGCTAACCCAGCAGCCGAGATGCTCTTTGAAACCGGGTCAGTCATCGGGAAGACCGTTGCTGAAGTCATACGCCATCATCAATTGATTGATGCTTGGCGACGCGCTCAATCGAGCGGGGAAGAACAAAGCATTGCTATCGAAATCCCGACGCGCAAGCGTTTTCTACAACTTTTCGTCTTGCCCGACCGACCAAAGGGGATTTGCCTGCTCCTTGTGCAGGATCTAACCCGTTTGCGTCGGTTGGAGACCGTCCGGCGGGATTTCATCTCAAACGTTTCTCACGAATTACGCACGCCGCTGGCTTCTCTCAAAGCCCTGACCGAAACATTGCGTGATGGAGCGTTGGAGGACCCCGAGGCGGCGCGTCGGTTTCTGAACCGCATCGAAACCGAGGTGGATGCCCTCAGCCAAATGGCGGCTGAACTGCTTGAGTTGACGCGCATCGAATCGGGACAAGCACCACTCAATCTGAAATCAGTAGCAGCAGCTCGGCTGTTAGAAATAGCTGCCGATCGCATGCGCGCCCAGGCCGAACGCGCTGGTCTTTCGCTGACCGTCGAAGTGGGTCAAGATTTACCATATGTCCGCGCCGATGCTTCGCGTTTGGAGCAAGTCCTTGTCAACTTGATTCATAATGCTGTCAAATTCACTCCGCCGGGAGGTGAAGTGCGCCTATCTGCCATCGTGGAGGGACCGTTTGTGCGCTTCTCGGTGCAAGATACAGGTGTGGGGATTTCGGCCGAAGATCTGCCGCGCGTGTTTGAACGCTTTTATAAATCCGATCGCGCTCGTTCGGGTGGCGGAACAGGGCTAGGATTATCGATTGCCAAGCATATCGTTGAGGCGCATGGGGGGCGCATTTGGGCCGAAAGCGTAGAAGGGCAGGGCAGTATCTTTTACTTCACCGTCCCGGTTGGTTAGTTTTGAAGCAAAGCCAATCCTGGTAGAGGCAGGCATTCGATCCACAAAGAGCTAACGAATTCAGTTGATCGGACGAGAGCAACTTCTCGGTTAAGACGTTCTCAGAACAGACACCCATGGTCAACAATCTTTGCTTTGAGGATACAAGCACGTTAACTAGATTGTGACCTATTCTTAATAGCCTGTTAAATTTCAAGCGATACAATCAAATTTGATGAAAGAACAAAGCCGGCTGTGGAACATGATTGGGCGTAAGGTCAGTGCGAGAGGATAGGCAATAATTATGGAAATGCTGATTCTTTCAACAATTGCGATGTTGATTGTCTTTACGGTGGATATCATCCAAAAACGCCGCGCTTCACAACGCTAAATATCAAAAAGATTCCTCAGTGTCTATGCTCACTACAACAAGCAAGAAAGGGAGCACTTGCTTGTTGTTGCATAAGAAAAGAGCAAGTCGCCGCTATCTCGACTTGCTCCTTTTTGTTCCCTATCTTACCCCATCTTATTGGATAAGACCAAGCTTCTTTCCCGCCTGGGTGATGACTTCAATGGCATAATCAATTTCATCTGGTTCGTGAGAAGCCAAGACTGTTGCCCGCAAGCGTGCTAATCCCTCCGGTACCGCCGGGGAAACAACCGGTAGGACAAACAAATCGCGATTCTGGCACTCACGCGTAAGCTCAAAGGCGCGTTCATCGCTACCACACACGACCGGGACAATCGCTGTTGTGCTGAACAAGGTATCAAAACCAGCCTGCTTCAAACCATTCAAGAAGCGACTGGCGTTGGCGCGTAATTTCTCGATACGCCAAGGTTCATCAAGAATCACCTTAAAGGCTTCGTTGGCTGCTGCGGCCTGGGCCGGGGGCAAAGCTGCAGAGAAAATATAGGCGCGGCTGGCATGACGCAGATATTGAATCAATTCCTTCTTCCCCGCCACATATCCACCGACTGAAGGAATGGTCTTGGAAAGTGTACCCATTTTGATGTCAATTGTATCCCATAAATCAAAATGTTCCTCAATCCCGCGCCCGGTCTTACCTAAAACACCGACTGAGTGAGCTTCATCAATCATGAGCCAAGCGTTATACTTCTTGCATAGCTCGACCATGCGAGGCAAATCGATGATATCTCCATCCATGCTAAAGACAGCATCTGCAACAACCAATTTAGCCGCTCCGGCAGGAATCTGCTGGAGACGTCGTTCGAGATCTTCCATGTCGTTGTGACGGAATCGCCGAAATTCGGCGCCCGACATGAGACAGCCATCCACGATAGAGGCATGGTTGAGCTTATCGGAAAGGACATAATCTCCGCGCCCCATCAGGGAAGAGATGACGGCCAAATTCGTTGCATAACCGGAAGAATAGGTAATGGCTGCCTCGGCGTGTTTAAATTCAGCAATTGTCTCTTCAAGCTCACGATGGATGGTTAAGGTGCCGGCCAGCGTGCGCACCCCATGGGTCCCTGTACCGAAACGGTCAATAGCATCACGCGCGGCCTTGTTGATACGGGGATGTCCTATCAGACCAAGGTAACTGTAGGAGGCATACATGCCCATCTCGCGCCCGTTGACCACCACGCGTGCTCCTCCACGCAATTCCTGAACGGGCTGGTTGTAAAAATAGAGACCATTTTCGCGTAACTTGCGCTCTCGTTCGCTAAAGTAGCGAATACGCCGCATGACAGCATCGTCAGTTGAGTTGAAGTCCATCTTTTTGCTCCTTCACAAAAAAGTTGAGCGTAAGTATAGCATA
This sequence comes from Anaerolineales bacterium, assembly GCA_025056515.1. Lineage (GTDB taxonomy): Bacteria > Chloroflexota > Anaerolineae > Anaerolineales > Villigracilaceae > UBA877. The sequence continues at coordinate 766 of JANWWB010000134.1, read as the reverse complement.
GACCAGAATTTAGAAGGCAATACCGCAATTGTACGGCACAAGAACTTCCTGTTTGACATCCAAAAAGTAGTGCGGAAAAGTGCGCTGAAGGATGAAACTCTTGCGATAAAATCCCCCCCATTTGGTAAAGGTGATCACCTGAACTTCAACTGTATCTTCGTTAATAACTACGGAGGGTTCTACAGGCTGAATAGAAAGAGCTTGATTTTGTGCTTCTTTGCTCATCCGAGCGCCAAACTCACCCTTTTGAATGGACTTGACCAGAGCTTGAACGGTCTGTCGATTGCAAACCACTTGCATATCGTTATAATTTGCATGCCAGTCAAGGTAAAATTGTTCGGCCATGATAGCGAGGATGACAAATTGCACATATCCCTCTGGTGTGCCGTCTGTTCTGACGTGATACAGGTAGTTATCCATCCCTGGTCGGACATCTGCCCAAGAGTTGAAAGGCTCCCATTCCTGGCGGCGGGCAAACAAGGTCGGTGAGCCGCCCATGGCATTATAGGTATATACAAAATCAAGCACGTATCCTTCTTCCATCGAGAGGTGATTAAAGACGGTAAAATAAGTATTAGGATCAAACTCACTTCCATTTTCCACCGGTAAAGTCGCAAAAAGATGGTCTGGTGTGACCAGATCGGCGCGCAAGCGCCGTAAGCCGTCTATCGTCTTTGCACATCCTAGATCAGGAACGGGCTTAGGAGCGCAAGCAGAAACTGTCCAAAGCATGAGAAGAGAAAGAACAATCAAAATTCGTTTATTC
>JANWWB010000099.1 GCA_025056515.1 Anaerolineales bacterium | reverse complement strand
CCAGGGCAAGCGCCTGACCTCGGGTCACGTGCGCTCCTTCTTCAACCAGGGAGCGAAATTCCACGGCAGGGTCAAGCGTTTGATAAACCGCTTCAGCAACATCTAAGCCAGCAACAATCCCATCCTGTTTGGCCAGGATTTGTCCACGCATCGTGGCTTCAGGCGGTAAGATGCTTTCGCTGGTTACATCGCCTAACCCAACGTCCTCAGCTAGGGCGCGGCGAATGATTTCCACAAGTTCAGCAGGAAGAGACATGGCCCTACTCCGGCGGAAGGTTATTCTACCCCTTGCAAGGTGAATGTCAAGTTATCAGCTTCAAGGGATCTTCTTGACAAAGCAGCAAGTTAGTATATAATTTATATCAAGTTTATCATAAAAATTCTGGAGACAGAAGATGCGTGCTTGCATGTGTTTGAGGCGGGGCGACTAGCCTCCGCCTCATGAGAACGACAGGCCAACGGCCATAGAGACGGTAGGCTAGCCCCCGCGAGCAATTCCCTTGTGCATAGGGCAGCGTCTGCCGTCTTTTTGTTTGCCGTTGGCTTAATTCTTTTCTGGAGGTTGTCTTGATGAGCGAGTTACAGAAAATTGACCACAGCGCCTTGATTGTTAGCCAGATTACGATTGTCATCTTAAACCTTCTGGCTTTTATCTTGAATTTTCCTTGGCTGGTGGCTTTGGTCGCAGCAGCTATGCTAATCGGGACCTTATTGGGGGTCCCGGGCTTTGGTTTCCTCTACCGGTTGGTCCTGCGGCCTCTAGGGATTGTGCGCCCTCATGTGCTTGAGGACCATCCGCAGCCACACCGTTTTGCCCAGGGCCTGGGTGGAACTTTCATGCTGATTGCGACTCTGTCGCTGTTCTTCGGCCTTCCGGTCCTTGGCTGGGCGCTGACGTGGCTGGTAGCCGCGCTGGCAGCGCTTAACGCCTTTGGCGGTTTTTGCGTTGGATGCTTCTTCTACTACTGGCTGGCACGCTTGCGAGTCCCTGGCTTTAGCGAGACACCGCCTGCCGGTACTTTCCCTGGCATGCGTCCAAAAGGCTGATTCGTATGCTCTCCGGTATTCTAGAACGTTCCCTCGTAGTTCTTGTCTTGCTGATTGGATTGCTGGCCGCTTTCTGGCTTCTTAACCGCTTCCTGCTCCGACAAGCTGGAAGCCGACTGGCAGAGTTTTCCGAATATCGCCCCGGCTTGCCTGCCATCGTCTACTTCACAACGCCAACCTGCGCTCCCTGTCGCACACAACAACGACCGGCTATTCGTCGCCTGCAAGAACGGCTGGGAAACTGGTTTCAGGTGATTGAGGTCGATGCTGGCGTCCGTCCCGATGTGGCACATCGCTGGGGGGTGATGAGCGTGCCGACCACGTTTGTCTTCGACGCCCAGGGGCGGCCGCGCTATGTCAATCACGGCGTTGTCAGCGCTGAAACTTTGCTCAAACAGCTTGATTTGGAGGACTTTTCGATATGAACATTGCCCGCGACGTCACTGAACTGATCGGCAATACCCCCCTTGTACGCCTCAACCGCATTACTGCTGGTGTCAGGGCTGAGGTGGTCGCCAAGCTCGAATTCTACAACCCGGCGCATAGCGTCAAAGACCGAATCGGCTTTGCAATGATTGATGCCGCTGAAAAGGCCGGCATTCTCAAACCCGGCATGATCATCGTCGAGCCGACAAGCGGCAATACCGGCATTGCCTTGGCGATGGTTGCGGCGGCGCGCGGCTATCGGTGCATTCTGACCATGCCTGAGACAATGAGCCGCGAACGACGTATGTTGCTGCGCGCTTACGGAGCTGAACTAATTCTCACCCCCGGTACAGAGGGCATGGCTGGTGCCATTCGCAAGGCTGAAGAATTGGTGTCCTCGGACCCAGGCACGTACTTTATGCCCAACCAATTCAAGAACCCCGCTAATCCCGAGATTCATCGCCGCACTACCGCTGAGGAACTCTGGCGTGATACTGATGGTCAGATTGACATCCTAGTCGCCGGGGTTGGCACGGGTGGAACCATCACGGGGGCTGGAGAAGTACTCAAAAGCCGTAAGCCCAGCGTGCGGGTCGTGGCGGTCGAGCCGGATGCTTCGCCCGTGCTTTCAGGTGGGCAGAAGGGCCCCCACAAGATTCAAGGCATCGGCGCAGGGTTCATCCCTCAAGTCCTGAATACCTCGATTTACGATGAAATTGTGCGCGTCAAAGACGATGATGCGATGCAGACCGCCCGTCGCATGGCGCGCGAAGAAGGCTTGCTGGTCGGCATTTCTGCCGGAGCAGCCACTTGGGCGGCGCTTCAGGTAGCCTCTCGCCCCGAAAATGAAGGCAAGCTCTTGGTAGTTATCATCCCCTCTTTTGGCGAGCGCTATCTCTCGACGGCTTTGTTTGCCGATTTAGCAGATTAGGAGAATCCTAAATGACGGTAGACGCAAAGACCATGCTCTCTCGACCGGCGTTGCGTTGTTTTGATAGGGTGCGCAATTTCTTCTCGCTGGTGCGTTACGATATCGATTCGGTGCTCCAGCGCGACCCTGCCGCTCGCTCTCGCTTGGAGGTTTTGCTGGCCTATTCCGGCCTACATGCCGTCTGGAT
>JANWWB010000106.1 GCA_025056515.1 Anaerolineales bacterium | reverse complement strand
AGCAAATCCTGTTTGGCAATGATTTGCTCAGGTGTATCCATGGAAACCCACTGAAAGGGAGTGTGTGGCTTGGGGACGAAGGTGCTTACGCCGGCGTGGACTTTTGCTCGTCCGCCGAGCGTCTTGCGGCCTTCGGCCAAGACGCGCTTGCACAGGTCTGCAATTGCCCGGACGTCCTCCAACGTTTCGCTCGGGTGACCGATCATGAAATACAACTTGATGGTGGTCCAACCTCGGCGGTAAATTTCGCGCGCCGTCTCCAGGATTTGTTCATCGGGGATGAATTTGTTGATAATGCGTCGCATACGCTCGCTGGCCGCCTCAGGCGCCAACGTGAAGCCGCCCGAGCGACGGCTTTTGAGTTTTTCCATCAAAGTAACCGAGACCGTTTCGATGCGCAGCGAGGGCAGCGAGATGGTCAGGTGATGACCTGCAAAGCGTTCGCCGATCGCTTCGACGAGCGGAAGGATATCCGTGTAATCAGAGGAGGAGAGCGAAAGGAGCGCTAATTCCTCGAATCCGGTCTGCCGGATGGCCTCTTCGGCCGCGTTCACGATTTCCTCCACACTTCGCTCGCGCACCGGCCGTGTGACGATGCCGGCATGACAAAAGCGACAACCGCGTGTGCATCCACGCATGATTTCGATGGCAATCCGGTTGTGTACAGTCTCAATGTTCGGAACGATGAAGCGCGTTGGGGGAGGGGGAAGTTGGGCGACCATGCGCTTGAGCACGATTCTGGGCGCTTCCGGGATGGTCGGCAAGACTGACTTTACCGTGCCGTCCTCGAAATATGTGACCTCGTAGAAGCGCGGGACATAGACACCAGGGATGCGAGCCAGGCGGCGGAGCAGTTCTTCCCGTCCTTGTCGTGGCGTTGCTTGGCTCTTGTACTCTTTGACTACTTCCAAAATCTCATGAATGACTTCTTCCCCATCGCCTAGCACAAAGGCGTCTATGAAAGCGTGCATCGGTTCGGGGTTGAAACAAGCGTGGCCACCGGCAATAATAAGCGGGTGACGGTCGTCGCGTTCGACGGCGCGGACGGGCAAGCCGGCTAGGTCGAGCAGGTTGAGCACATTGGTATAGAGCGTTTCATAGGGCAGGCTGAAGCCGATGATGTCGAATTCGGCCAGGGGGCGTTTGCTTTCCAACGAATAGAGCGGGATACCGTGGGCGCGCATTTGGGCTTCCATATCCACCCAGGGAGCGTAAGCACGCTCGGCAAGAGCATCTGGCCGGGCGTTGACCAGGTCATAGAGAATCTGAAGCCCAAGGTTCGAAACGCCGATGTCGTAGATATCCGGGAAGACCAAGGCCAGACGCAGGGAGACTGAATCCCAGTCCTTGACCACGCTATTCCATTCGCCGCCGACATAGCGGCCTGGCTTTTGTACCGATAAGAGAATCCGTTCCAAGCGGTTTTGAAGTTCAGAGGAGGAAAGCATAGTGAAATTATACCTAAAAATATCCAAAATCGATGACCAGAGGAGGGAAAAATTCCCAAGAATAGGCGCTGACGTATATAATTGAGGGCATGGCAGATATTTTGGTCATTTACAATCCAGCTGCGGGTCGAATCCCGGTCGGTTACTTTATCGGCGGTGTTGTCCGCGCTCTCAATGAGAACGGTTGGAGGGTAGAAGTGGCCGAATCTCTGAATGGTCGCCATACCACTCAGCTGGCACGTATGGCGGCGCAAGAAAACTTTCGCGCCGTTTTTGCGGTTGGCGGCGATGGGACGGTTGGGCAGGCAGCAGCCGGGTTGATCGGCTCTGAAACGGCCTTGGGTGTGTTGCCCGCCGGCACGGCTAATGTATGGGCTAAGGAAATTGGCTTGCCGGCCTTTAATCTCCTGCGCTTGCGCGCTTTGCTTCAGAATGCCCGTTTGCTGGCGCAAGTTGAACCTTGCGCGATTGATGTCGGTCTTTGCAATGGGCAGGCATTTATGCTCTGGGCTGGGATTGGGCTGGACGCAATGACCGTTCATAAACTTGAACCGCGCAAACGTTTTCAGAAGTATCTGAATGTGACCGAATACTTCGCTACGACTGTTTGGAATATGGCCATCTGGCATGGGATGAATTTGCGTGTCTGCGCTAACGATAAGGAGGTCGAAGGACATTTTCTACTTGCTGTAGCGAGCAATATCCGCCATTACGTGGGTGGTCTGGCGGAAATTTCTCCCACTGCTTACCTCAACGACGGCCAGATGGATTTGTGGCTTTTCTCCGGTTCAACCTTGGCCGATGCCTTTCGCCATTTCTTCGCAATGCGTGCGGGCAAACATCTGACTTCAGACATGGCGCGTCGCGTGCCTTTTCAGACAGTGGTGATCGAGTCCGATTCGTCCTTCCCGATCCAGCTTGACGGTGAACCGATGTTGGGCGCGACAAAGGCTTCTCTCCAAGTTTTACCGCGCGCCTTGCGCGTGCTGATTCCTCCCAAGGCTTGTTGGGAATTGTGTCAGCCGGTCTAGATTGGTACAGAGAGGATGAAAGAGGTTTTCAACGCTAAGGTGTGGCTTGCTGGCTTGCTCTTGGCCTCGCTGTTGCTTAGTGGGACCGTAGTTTTTCTGGTCCTAGAGCAGATGACGCGTGGGATGCCTACTTTAGGGCCAGCCGCAGCGGCTCTGACCGTCCTGCCTGCTCCGACCGGCACGACCCGCCCCCCACCGCCTACGCTGACACCGATTTGGCTCACTCCAACGCCCTCTCTGGCCATTTTGGGAGATTTCCGGCCAGGGGTGTATGTCCAAGTCAATACGCAAGGTTCGGCGTTGCGCATTCGCGCTGAACCCAGCCTGAACGCTCCACCGCTTTTTTTGGCTTTTGACGAGGAAGTCTTCCTGATCACCGACGGCCCACGTCAGGCGGACGGCTACTGGTGGTGGTATCTCACCGCTTCGTATGACGCCTCTCGCGCCGGTTGGGCGGTGCAAGATTATCTGACCGTAATTTCTTCACCGTGAGGAGAGCGATGTCTGTTCGTCCTATTTCCATAACTGCTGACCGTGCTCAAAAGACCTTGAGCGTTCTATGGGAAGATGGGCATTTGAGCGTGTATTCTTTTTCGCTCTTGCGGGCCGGCTGTCCTTGTGCTGGGTGTCAGGGGGGACATGAAAACATGAAAGACGTCCCGGATGCGAGCGTCTTTCTGGTTCAGTTGCCCGATTCTCCTGCTGTTCGCTTGGTCACTGTTCAGGCGGTTGGTTCTTATGCGATTACACCAGTTTGGGAAGATGGACATGCGTACGTGATTTATCGATGGGAGTATCTGCGAGCGCTTTGCCCTTGCCCTCTCTGCCGGCAAAGATGAGTGCGTAGGCGACAACGCCAAGACGGGAGAGGGTGGAAGGTCTGTCTCCCGTTTTCTTGATTGCGCTCGGCAGCGGCTGGTTTGGTTTTAGGGCGACTTGGTCGGAGTTTTGGTTGGAGTGAGTGTCTTGGTCGCGGTAGGGGTGATACCGAGTTTTTCAAAAGCCTGCTGACGCCACTCAGCTGGCATGGCATCGGCAGGCAAGGCGAGTAGGCGTCTCCAGTATTCGCGCGAACTTTCGAGATTCGGCACGGCTTCCAGGAAGATGGCCTGCCAGTAGTAACATTGTGCTTTGGTCTGGTCACTCTTGGCCAGGGGCAAGGCGTTGTTATTGACCTGGACATAGGCATCTCCCGGTCGTCCTTGTCCGTAGTAGGCGCGTGCCAACCCTATCTGAGCGTCGAAATCGTTGGGGTCGTAGCGTAGGGCTTTCTGAAAGTCCTGCTCGGCCAAGTTATAGTTTTGCAAGTTGAGACGAGCTAGGCCGCGTTGGTAGTAGGCTTCTGCGTTGCGGGGGTATGCTTCCAAGTAACGGGTTAGGACTTGTAGCGCCTGCTCGGATTTTCCGGCGGAGTTGTAGGCTGTTCCGACGAGCAAGAAGGCACTGACATCGTTTGGCTCGTAGATGGTATACGTTTGTAGGACGGCGGAGGCTTGCTCGATTTGACCGGTGGCGATATAGGCTTTGGCCAAGGTGAGATAGCCCGGAACGAGAGTCATATCGAGTTGATTGGCTCTGAGAGCTGATTGGAGCGCTTGTTCTGGTTGGCCGAGACGCAGCTGTGCCTCAGCTAAATAGCGCCAGGCTGGGGCGGAATAGGGCATCAGTTCCAGAGCTGTTTGTAAATCGTCCGCAGCGGCGCGCGGGTCATCACGCCGAAGCAGGTATGCACCCCGTTCCAGGTAGGCCTCAGCAAAAACGGGGTCGAGAGCGATAGCCGTGTCTAGGTCGGCCAGGACGTCGGTGTCGGGGTTGAGTGCTAAGTTTGCTCGTGCTCGTCCGAGAAAAGCAGGTGCAAAGTTCGGATTGATTTCTATGGCTTTCTGATAGGCATCTCGGGCGTTTTGGTATTTGCCCTCAAAGCGATAGGATTCGCCGATATAGTATAGCGCATCCACGGCCTGCGGCTCGCTTTGTAAGACCAATTCAAACTGGACGCGTGCAATATCATATTGGCCGCTTGCCAAGAAGCGTAACCCAGCTTGAAAGGAGTCGCGCGTCAGAATGGGATGTTCGGTGACCACGTAAAGCGGTGTGGGGGTGTAGGTTGCGGCCAGGAAATAGGCTAGCGGGGTGGGACCGAGGAAGGTGGGCGTGGGGGTGCGGAAGAGCGGTGTATTGGTGGGTGTTGGAGAAATGGTGAACGTGGGACGGGGTGTAGCAGTACGTAGGACGATGGCTGGACGAAAGATGTTTGCCCTATTTAGGATGCGCCCCCCTAGGAAAAGCCCGCCGGCCAGTGCCAGAATCAACAAGGCGAGGACGATACGCACAAACGGGTTGGCCAGGCCGCGCGGACGTTCAACGTCGGGTTTGGGCAGGACGATCTTTTCTTCCCACGAGCGCGGTCGGTTGAGGGGAAAAGGAGGTGACCCCGGCTCGGCCTCGCGCCCTCCCAGAATCAACAGTCCACGCCGGGCAGCGGTGTTTTGTGGGTCGAGCTTGAGCGCTGTTTGCAGACAATACAGGCGTTCCTTTTGCGTGTCAACTACGCCGCTTAGCCAGACCCAGTAAGAGGCGTTGTTCGGATCGGCTTTGAGCAGGCGTGTCAACAAGTCGCGAGCGCGCGTTCGATCGCCGGCGCGGATGGCCTGAATGGCCTCCCGCAGCATAATGTTTTCGCCGCTCTCTTCGGGGGGAAACAAGTCCTCATCGGTCATGACTTGAGTTTAACACAGCCTAAAATGAGCGACAAGTGTTGGGGCAAGAAGGTTGTTGGGTAGAACTTGTTTGCAACCACCATTTGCTATCGTCCTTGCCGCAAGAGTGCGAAAAGTTCAGAAAGAGGATGCAGGGTGTGCATAGGCACAGCCAGGTTTTTGGTCTTTGTGCGTGCGTATTGGAAGGTTGGGATGCCGGCCGGCAGGAGTTGTGCTTTGCGATGGAATTCTTGGCGTGTTATCCAACCGACCAGGATGATGCTCATGCCATAGACCCAAATGTTGCCCCACTGGAACGATTGAATGAGATACGGTTTGCCGCGCAGCGGACTGTGTAAGCCGAGACGGGCCTCGGGCAGGCGTTTGACGCGTAGGTAGGCGACCGTATACAGATTTTCTTGCAGCACAGTGCGCGTGCGTGGGAGCAGGTTGAGGGTCTGAGTAACGAAGCGGCGTTCGGCATCCTGCCCACCGATTTCGACCCATAGCGGTTCAGGGCATTCGCTTTTGAATACTAGCGGGTCAAGCGGCGTCCAACCCACAGGACGCGCCCAGGCATCGGGCAAGGGGTGAATCAGAAAAGTGGGCTGGCCGGCGCGCAGCGCTTTCTTTGTCTCGGTCAGAGAAGCGGCGACCGGCCCCAGCAGGAAAGCGAATAGGTAAAGGTCGTCGTCGCGATGCCCCTCCGCAGCGTGCTGGTCGAGCGGAACAAGCGCCGGTGCCTGGAGGAGCAGGCCGGGATCGCGACGTACGCAGCGGATTTGCTGTCGGCGGGTTAGATGGAAACTTTTTAAGTCGCAGCGATGACCACCCAGAGAGACATCATAGTGGTCGGGATCGGTGAAGGGGGTAGTGCCTAGGGTATCGAAAGGGATGGATTGTTTGTTCAAAGAACGTCGGAAGGCCAATTCTACCGCTACTCCTGCCGTAATCCGGCGCAGGCGTTGCAGGGGAGATCCGCCCATGCGGTCGTATGTGTAGGCTAGCGAGCGGACGGCGTAAGCGATGCCGCCTTCGGTCAAGTCGGGCGTATAGGGTAGGCGGATGAGGTCGGAGGGAGTAAGCATACACGCATGCCGAAGAGCAAAGGCGCAGCAGAGAGCGTTCAGGTGCGCACAAGCGCGTCGGTCATGCGAACGAGGCGCGCCATAAATGCAACATCGTGGACGCGGACGATATCGGCGCCGCGGGTGATGGCGACCGCCACGGCCGCTGCCGTACCTTCTAGGCGTTGGTCGGGTGGCAAGTTGAGTGTGTAGCCAATGAACGATTTGCGCGAAGGACCAATCAGGACAGGGAAGCCCAGCGAGCGGATTTCGTTCAATCGCCGAATAAGTTCTAGGTTTTGTTCAACGGTTTTACCGAAGCCGATTCCAGGGTCTAGGATGATGTGCTGTGGGGGGATGCCGGCGCGGCGAGCAATGGCAACGGACTCCATCAATTCGCGCTTGACGTCTTCAAGCAGGTTTTCGTATTGAGCACCAAGATAAGCGTTCCCCAAGCGCTCGCGCACTTCGATATTGGCTGGGTTGGAGCGGTTGTGCATCAGGACGACCGGAGCGCGATGGCGCGCCGCAACCTCGGCCAAGCGAAGATCGGCGCGCAATCCCCAAACGTCGTTGATAATATGCGCACCGGCTTGCAAGGCTGCCTCAGCAACGGTGGCTTTGTAGGTATCTATCGAAATGACGGCTTGTGGGAATTCTGTGGCGATGGCGCGGATGACCGGTAGAACACGTTCCATTTCCTCTTCGGCGCTCACCGGCTGCGAACCTGGACGGCTGGATTCACCGCCTATGTCCAGGATGTCTGCTCCAGCGTTCAAGAATTGGCGCGCCTGTTCCAGTGAACGCTCCAGCCAGGCTTCTTGCGTAAGAAGGCCATCTCCCGAGAAACTGTCGGGAGTGATATTGAGAATGCCCATTAAGTATGTGCGCGTACCCCAAGCAAACGTGTGTGCGCCGATGGTCAGTGCAGGAAAGGGTAGCATAGGCAAAGAATTAGGGCAATTGGTCAAGCGGGCGGCTGAGCCAGGCTTCGGCTTCGTCAAGGTCGGTGAAAATCTTGATAGCCGCTGAAGTCTCCGGGGTGACTGAATAGTAAATCTTGCGAATGCCCTCTGCCGCTTCCTCGCTCGCCACAACAACCGCCAAGCGGATATTCCGCGCTGCCGGATCACTATTTGCAATGATAGCTGCGCGGACGGCTTTTTCTGGGATTTCTTTGACCTGGCGCAGGTCGTAGAGATTACGAGTCAGTCGGTCTGCGCCGAGCAGATGTTCCTGGGCAAATTCTAGCCAGTGTTGAATGGTGGCATCAGACAGGTCGGTGAAGGTCAAGTTCATCCCACCATCAGGACGGCGGACAACCGTGTAGCCAATGCCAGGGGTGGGTTTCCAGTGTAGAGGTTTAAGTTCGGTCATAGGCGCCTCCAAAATCAGGATGTCATGATTATAACGAAAAAGCAGACCAAAGGAAGGCTTTGAACAACGCTGTGAGAACCCTTAAGCGGCCTTGCCTTCATCCGTCTATGGAACAGCGGCAGGGATGTGTGGCCGGTTTATGGTGTTTCGGTTGGGGCAGGGGTGGAGGTGGGAGGGCAAGGGATACAGCATCGAAATCCAGAACGGCAAAGGAGACTGCTGTTACACAAACCGATCTCATCACAAGGCAAGCTATTGATCACGCATTCACCGCCGTTGCGGATGCAGGGATGGGGCGTGGGCGTGTTGGTAGGCCTGGGGCTGGGGGTATTGGTGGGTCTTGGAGAAGGGGTATTGGTGGGACAAGGACCGCAGCAGGTTTGGATGGGTACAGAACAAGTTCTTGAAGAATAACGGCAAGTGCCGGGATTGCAGGTGGATGAGTAGGTGCAGGAAAAACCAGGGCCGGTGCAAGTTTGAGCAAAAGAAGAGCGCGGAAA
>JANWWB010000019.1 GCA_025056515.1 Anaerolineales bacterium | reverse complement strand
TCTCGCTTCGCCATCGCTTCGCTCCTTCTTTGTCAAAAAGTTCTGTATGACGAGAGCCCTCAATGGGATTTGAACCCATGACCCCGCCCTTACCAAGGGCGTGCTCTACCTCCTGAGCTATGAGGGCAATCCGTCTTTGAATGTTTGTGATAGTCTACCGCCTTTACGGTCAACTATCTAGGTGGGCGGTGAAGGATTCGAACCTCCGAAGGCTTCCGCCAACTGATTTACAGTCAGTCCCCGTTGGCCACTTGGGTAACCGCCCGCATGATTGTTGATTGTGGATTGCCGATCGGCAATCGCCTATCAGCAATCAACATTCACCAATCTGGAGCCGACGACGGGAATCGAACCCGTAACCTACCACTTACAAGGCGGTTGCTCTGCCGATTGAGCTACGTCGGCATTATCTGGCGCCCCAGATTAAGCGGCAAAATTATACCAAAAGCATTCTAGCAGGACAAGGTCAGGAAGACCTTTTGATGCACGAATTCCCTGGTCGCCAGAGCAACTCAAGAGTCGACTTCCTATCCCTTGAAATAGGGATCTATCGAAGCGGCGATGGAGTCTATCAGGATTCGGGCATATCGTCAAGAAAATATAGAGGGACAGTATCGGACGGGCCATCCACTGGACAGATTCGCGTCTGTGCTGTAAAATAGCGCCCCGTGCATTCGTTCAGAATTTTTCGGAGGCAGAAAGTTGGCAAACATTAAGTCACAAATCAAACGCAATCGGCAAAACGAAAAGCGTCGCCTGCGCAACCGTATGCACTTGGGCAAGGCACGTGCTGCAGTTAAAAGGGCCCGGCAGGCCATGCTCCAGGGCACGCCTGACGCCCGTCAGGCGCTCTTAGAAGCTGTCAGCGCTCTTGATCGGGCCGCCGAGCGCGGTGTGATCCACAAAAACAACGCCGCACGCCGCAAGAGCCGCTTGATGAAAGCCTTTGCCTCTCTCCAAGCGGCTAAAGAGCAGACTAGCGAATCCAAGACTGAAGTGTCCGGAGAACAGGCTCCCAACAAAGCTGCTGCGCGCCAGAAAACCGAGAAATAATTTCCCTAAGCCATGTCCTTCTTGGCTTCAACAACCTTGAGCGGGAGCGCCCAGAAGCTGGGGACTCCCGCTTTTATGGTTTGGCTACTCTAAACCTCGGCACTTTCGGAAAGAATCTGCAAGGTATGCGGAGGAAACAGTCTTATCCAAAGAACCGTCGGCGGCAACCTGCGTTACGCTGGACATATACTCTGAACATCACTCTCTTTACTCACTCTTGAGGTTGCCATGTTTGAAGCAGAACGAAGCCTCCTCGAAGAAAGAATAGCAAGCATTTGTCGGGCTGAAGGAATTCCCTTTCTTCCCCTGTCATGGAGACCTCTCCCCTTCGCCGGTGAGTGGGGCATTTCGACCTCCTTTTTCCAGATTGCGGCGGAAGAAGCACGCGCAGGTCGAGGCACCGGGAAACCGGTCCCTCTGCGGGCGCAAGAATTAGCAGAACGGATACGCAACCAACTGCGGGGCCTTGAAGGCATTAGCCGCGTTGAATCGGTCAAGGGCTATCTCAATATCTACTTCGAGACCGGCCGTTATGCCCGACGAATCATTCAAACCGTGTTGGAAACTGGCTCAGAATTCGGGCGCGGCGCGCCTAAGGGCGAGCGTGTCATGGTCGAATACGCCCAACCCAATACACATCATTCTTTCCATATCGGACACTATCGTAATGCCATTCTTGGGGAGGTGCTGGCGCGCTTGCTCGAGTTTGCAGGGTACAAGACAATTCGCGCGTCTTATCCAGGGGACATCGGCTTAGGCGTGATTACCGTTCTGTGGATCTATGACAAATTTTATCGTGGTCAGGAACCGGAAGGCATTCACGAACGCGGCCAATGGCTGCTCAAACTGTATGCAGAAGCCACAGCGCTGCTCGAACCAAAAGCGAACGAGACTCCCGAACAGAAAGCGCTACGCGAGCAATACGAAGCCGAACGCCGCGAGATGTACCGCAAATGGGACGCCGGCGACCCATACGTGCGCGACCTATGGCAACGGACGCGAGAGTGGAGCCTGGAAGAACTGCGCGATATTCTACGCCGCTTGGACATCCACATAGACGTTTGGTTCTTCGAAAGCGAAGTGGATGAACCGGCCAAAGCAATTGTCGAAGAACTGGTCCAGCGCGGCATTGCCGATGACGAGCGGCCACAAGGCGGGCCGGTTATCGTTCGCATTGACGAGAAGCTTGGGCTAAAACAGGAAAAATACCGCACCAATGTTATCCTGCGTTCCGATGGCACGACCCTCTACCTAACCAAAGACCTGGCGTTGGCCAAAATTAAGTTTGAAAAATATGGCGTTGACCGCTCGATTTATGTGGTGGACGTGCGCCAGTCGCTCCACTTGCAACAGACCTTTGCTATCTTGCGGCTGATGGGTTTCCCACAGGCTGAGAAATGCTACCACCTCGGCTACGGCTTCGTCAGTTTACCAGAGGGAGCGATGTCAGCGCGCCGCGGACGGGTCGTGCTCTTCATGGACGTCTTAGAGGAAGCCATCCGCCGCGTCTTAGCGGTCGAATCCGAAAAATCTCCTGAGATGAGCGAGTCCGAGCGCCGTCGCGTCGCCGAGCAGATCGGGCTAGGAGCGTTGGCCTACTCGATGCTAGCCGTAGACAACAATCGCGATATCGTCTTCGATATGGATGCGGCACTCTCCTTTGAAGGGCACACCGGCCCTTATATCCAAAATGCACATGTACGGGCGAATTCAATACTCAAAAAGGCCAAGCGCGAAGATCAATGGTTGGACGACCTTCGAACAGTCAGCTTTGACTATGACTTGACGGAACACGAAATCGAGCTTATCGAACAAATCTCACGCTTTCCACAGGCTGTTGAGCAAGCCGCCCAAGAATATCGCCCTCTGGTCATGGCGGCCTATGCGTATGACCTGGCAAACGCTTTCCATTCGTTCTATCATGCTGTACCGGTGCTCCAAGCAGAGCAGGAAAACATTCGCTGCGCTCGCCTGGCATTGGTCGCAGCGGCAAAACAGGTTCTTGCAAATGCCTTACACCTGCTCGATATTCAGGCACCAGAGGCCATGTAAAATTGTGTTGGCTGTTCTCCCATCAACCACCTTGTTTGGCGGACACAAAACAATCAACACCTAAACATCTGATGCTGACATCTCAAACCGCTGCATAGGTAACTTACATCCCAAAAGGAGACCGTATGACCATCCGTACCCTTATCATGGGCGCCGCCGGGCGCGACTTTCA
>JANWWB010000014.1 GCA_025056515.1 Anaerolineales bacterium | reverse complement strand
TAGAGAATGGCAAACCGTCGTGCTGATACTTCGATGGAGTAGAGCTCACCACTTTCATGCACTAACACATGATTGTAACCCGCAGCACGTTGTGGCGCAACGGTATGGCGGATAGCCTCGTCGATCGTGCGCGCAGCTAGCACAGCGCGTGAAACAATGACGCGCGGTGTGCCAATGCGCGAATCGCTTGGGTAGACCGAATCGCACAGCTGAGCAATCCCATAGGCGTTGAAGCCGATGTTCGGCAACCACCCACCATACGTCATTGCCAAAAAAGGCGGTTCGTCTTTAGGAGTAGCGTGGATGACAAACACATCATTTTCATCCTCCGGCAGCCAGTCCTCATTATGAGCCAGCAGTACGTGTCCGTCAGCGGTACGTTCCTGGTTGACCGCCATGCTGGTGCAACGCGTCAGGTGCAGAGCATCCATTGCGACCGCTTCCATTCCGTTGACCACGGCCAGGTCATCGAGCGAGACATTGGCGCCCTCGGCAATCCCGATCAGTTCTTCCACATATTGAGGATAGCGTTCCTGCACAAAGGGGAGATACTTACGGGCTTGAATTTGCGCTCCTTCCCAGGTCAGTTCTAGCTGTGAGTAAGCCTCGGCGATGAGGGCACGCGCATTCTCGACGCTATGCTGAACTTGTGGACGGCAAGCTTCGCCAATCTGACGGCCTATCTCGCGATGTGTTCCCGAGACCCGTATCAGCGGTGGTGGATTGGGATGCAACGGTAGTTTTTCGGTCATGACAACCTCCTTTAAGAAAAAAAGTAAAGCCTTTAAAAGTCATCTTCGACGAAATTTTTAGGCGGCCTTGCCTTGGAACAAAACCGCCCTTTCCAAATCAATCTCGGATTGGAGAAAACATTAACAAACTTGTCCCTTTTCGTCAAGGGTCGTACAATCTTGGGCTGGGACATACGTTTCGTATATCGGCATCGGTTCACTACAGAGACATCGAGTTATAAGGTCTTTATTGCTCTGTTGCAAGGAGTCAAACTCTCATGTTTGAGTGTCTTTGCGAGGCGGTGTAGCC
This sequence comes from Anaerolineales bacterium, assembly GCA_025056515.1. Classification (GTDB taxonomy): domain Bacteria; phylum Chloroflexota; class Anaerolineae; order Anaerolineales; family Villigracilaceae; genus UBA877. Next base: position 10,086 of record JANWWB010000014.1, on the reverse strand, counting down.
GCCGAAGCAATCTCCCGGCAATCCAGGAGACTGCTTCGCCGCGCTTGCAGTGACACAATAACCGATGTTTGCAACAGAGCAGGTCTTTATCTTCCAAACTTTATGCCTTGAGTCTTGATGCGAGATACAATACAAGCCCGACGTGAATTGATATGCTGCGATAGCAACCAAAAGAAGAGACCGAAGTTGGAGTAAACCTTTCGGGTGCTCAAGTGCAAACATAGGTTGGCAGCGCCGGTGTGTGATCTTCGGCCAAAAATGACCGCTCAAGTTGCCTGCAATGAGCAAAAAAATCTAGCCAAATACAACTCGAATTCTTTTCAAAGTTGATAACCCGTGTACGCGTTATTCCATAACTAAATATGTGTGTAGGTTATTTATGGAGCTACTTCGAAATGGCTAACCCCCAGCAATTCAGTTTGCATGAGCAGACTTTGCGCGCATACTCGGAAATTTATCTTGGTGCAGTCTAGTAAAGACGGCAAAGATCCAGGCGTATTCTCCTCTTGGGACTGCGAAGCGAACTGAAGCCAAAGCACAATGGGGTAAAGTGACCAGAAATTTATCCTGGCTTATGTCCGAATTCCGGCCGCCCACGAACTTGTTCATGCTGGTCTTCTTGTTCTGCGATTGGGCAGTTATACGAAGTGGTTGGTAACATCGTTTGTGAATGACTTTAGGAGAATACGTGGGAAAAAGTTGTGGATTCAGAAGCGAGTGCTCGATTCCCCTCGACCTATTCTTTAACTACATGAACGCCCCGGTTGCTTGGACGAGTTATCAGGCTGCGCGCTTGTACACCTTCTTCGTAAATTGCCTCTAAGATTGCTCGGCGAGCAATCTCTGCAGTGTGCGCAGGCACAAAGCAGATGAAGGAAGGCCCAGCGCCTGAGAGCGCTGTAGCGCCAAATTTGCGCGCCGTCCAGTAGGCTTTCTCGCCCGCCAAAATGTGCTTGAGGCGATAGGGTTGATGCAGACGATCATCCATAACTTGCTGCAACAAGTCGAGGTCGCCACGGCGTAGTGCATCAATCACCAGTGGAGTTCGGGCAATGTTGAAAACCGCATCAGTGCGAGAATACACATCGGGTAAAATAGCACGTCCTTGCGCAGTCGTCCATTCCATTTCGGGTTTTACGATGACAATCGAGAGGTCGGTGAGTTCGTAGCGTCTCCAGATGACCTCATGAGGGAGCATAGCGGCAATGACCAAACCACCGAGCAATGCCGGTGCGACATTGTCGGGATGTCCTTCAATCTCGCTGGCAACGCGCAGCAGGCCAGAGAGATCCATCGGTTGTCCGAGCAATTCATTAGCAGCAAATAAACCTGCTACAATCGAGGCCGCACTCGAGCCAATGCCGCTGTTTATCCAGATTTGATTGTGAGCGTGGATGCGCAATCCGGGCAATCGCTTCCCGTATCGTTGATAGACTTGAAGCAAGGAACGCGTGAGCAAATTCGTGGCAGGATTGGCCAATTGAGGGGCATTTTCCCCAGTGACGGCATAGATAAGCTCGTCAGCGGGTTCAAAGGAGATTTCATTCCATAGGTCAAGAGCCAGCCCCAGACAGTCAAAACCAGGACCAAGATTGGCTGAAGTAGCAGGAACTCGGATTTTTAACATGGGGCGTATTATAATCGCAAGCATTCTTGTTTGGAGGAGAGGTATGTATCGCGGCGTCTTGGAGCGCTATGGGCATTGGCTGGATTTACCGGCCTATACACAAGTGGTCACCTTGCTTGAGGGGAATACCCCCCTGATTCCGATGCCACGCTTGGGGCGAGAAGTGGGTTGTGAATTGTTCGTAAAGTTTGAGGGTGTCAATCCAACCGGCTCGTTCAAAGATCGAGGGATGACAGCAGCGATAAGTGAAGCTGCAGGACGCGGTGTGCAGACGGTCATCTGCGCTTCAACCGGAAACACTGCGGCTTCTGCGGCCGCGTATGCTGCCAGGGCAGGTATGCGCGCTATTGTTTTGATTCCGGAAGGCAAGGTGGCTGTTGGAAAACTGGCCGGTGCCCTGGCCTACGGGGCTGAGGTCATTCAAGTACAAGGCTCTTTTGATGCCGCTCTGTCGTTGGTGGTTGAGATTACTCAGAAGACGCCGATTACCCTGGTGAATTCGATTAACCCCTATCGCATCGAGGGACAGAAAACAGCGGCTTTTGAAATTTGTGATACCCTTGGCCGCGCTCCCGATTGGTTATGTTTGCCGGTGGGGAATGCCGGTAATATCACCTCCTACTGGGCCGGCTTTCGGCAGTATCAAAAAGGTCAGCCACGTCTGCTCGGTGTACAGGCGGAAGGTGCAGCCCCGCTTGTGTATGGACATCCGATTGAACATCCAGAAACGATTGCAACTGCGATTCGGATTGGTAAGCCGGCGCGCGGAGAACAGGCACTTGCAGCAATCCAAGAATCGCAAGGGAAACTTCTAGCGGTTTCGGATGAAGCCATTTTACAGGCTCAACGCTTGCTGGCTTCAGAAGGGCTATGGGTGGAACCGGCTTCGGCGGCCGGCTTTGCCGGCCTCCTGGCAGAAAGCCAAAGGCCCGATTTTCCTATGCGCGGGAAAACCGTGGTTGTCGTGTGTACGGGCCATGGTCTAAAAGATCCGGCTATTATTGCCGAGCATTTTGCGTCACCGCGCTGTATCCCAGCCGAGTACGATGCTTTGGTTGAGGCAGTTCTTCGTCCCTAGTCTAATTACAAAGAAACGAAAGGAAGCTAAAAAAGAGACCCGGAGAAGCAAAGCTCGGAGAGATAAGCAACGCTTGGACTCCGTGTCTCTTTGATTAGAAAATCAGGCGTTGTTCGAAACGCCAATCAACCAATCAACAATCCGATGGCGAGAAGCACTGGCGTAATCAGATTGATCAGCACATTTTGCGCCATCGAGGGGAGAATGGCAGGCACATTCTCGGCATTCTTAAGCAGATTGCGAATGACTTGCATCGCCAAGATAAGCGTCAACAAGCCGAGCAACGCCCAGGTGGGCAAAAGACCAAGTACTACGCCTAGCACAATCGCCACATAAGCGCCGAGTAGGAAGGCAATATAGAGGTAACTGCTCTTTTTTCGTCCCAGCACAATCGGATAGTGCTTGCGGCCGATGCTCTCATCGGCTTCTACATCCGGGAATTGGTTGAGCAGCAACAAATCGCTGACGAGGAAGAAGGGAACAAAGGATGCAAGCAACGCCGTCCAGGAGTACGAACCAGTCAGGGCAAAGTGTGTGCCAAGCACCATCAGTGTCCCGAAACCGAGACCGGGTGCCAGTAAGCACAGGATAGGAACGCGCGTTATCCAAACCGTGTAGCCATACAGCAAGAAGAGACCGACCACGCCGAGAGGGATAATTTCCCAGCCCTGGACGAAGGCAAAAAACAACCCGATCAGGCCGGTGAGGACAAAGGTCACTATAGCCGTCCATAGGGCAGCCGACGCCAGTTCCGGATGTGCCTGAAGCGTTCCGCTGCCGCCGCTGAAGGGGGTCTTCTGTGTGCGGGTATCCAATCCGCTCTTAAAATCAAAGTACTCATTGAAAGCATTGACGCTAATGTGCGCTGAAATCGCCCCGATGAGCGCCAGGAGAAAATATCCCCAATTGATGCTCCCCTGTTCGTAGAGCGCCGTCCCCAGCCCAACCAACACGCAGGCCGGGGCTAAAATGACAAAGGGCAGTCGCATCGGGCCGAGAAGCAATTTGAGATTTTTCATAGGGTCTCCTTATCTTATTGTGGTATGAATTCTGCAAAGAGAAAAACAGCACAATCGTAAAATCGTTGCGCTGTTTTTGCAAAACAATTTGCCAGCAGTTGTGTTACAAAAACCCCGGCTTCCTCTTGTTCCCGCCTATCTCGTCACACTAGGAGGTAGAACACAGATGAGATCAAGATGAGCACGACGGCATCTTGGCGCCTCAGAGCAAATCCTGATATTCCGGATGTTTTTGAATATAACCGGCAATAAAGGAACACAAGGGACGGACTTTAAGCCCCTGCTGGCGGGCATACTCCAAACCCGCTTGTGCCAAGCGTGACCCTAGGCCGCGCCCACCAAGCGCCGATGGGACCTCGGTGTGGGTGAACACCATTGTGCCCTCTACAACATAGTATTCTAAGACGCATAGCAAGCCGTCTTGCTCAAGTTCGAAACGATTCTTTTCTGGGTTGTGAACAATTTCAATAGCATTGCCGGTCATTTCGGAACGTCCTCGCTAAAAAGGTACTCATGAGCTCACTCATTTCTTAATCACACCTGCCGGGGGACTGAAGTCCTCGGCTCATGACTTGGAAACCCGCCGAAGCAGGCTGATTTTGGGGCATGAGCTGCCCCAGGTGGCTTCCCAGCTCTTGACCAGGGGAGTTATCCCCTAAGCAGTGGCAACAAAAATTGTTTTCTCACAATCGTCGAGTTTTTAGAAAACACATTCTTCGGGAATGGCAGGATGATTCCTGCTCTCTGGGTAGCGCAATTTTACTCGGAATCTATCGCTCCGAGAACACCTCGATCAATAGGACTGGTTGTGCTTGCCCGATCAGCCTTCCAGGTCGGGTCAGCCAGCAAAGCGCAAAGATTGTCCTAGAAATTGAAGCAGAGAAGCTCCTACTTGCTGAACTCCCAAGCGAGTCAACTCTCCAACGGACCGATTTCCTTTTCAACTTCTTCCAGAATCTCGCCTGACTTGACCAACTCTTTCATGGTGTTGTGATCAGGATACAGTGGGCGGTCAATATCCAAATGAGCCACATACCGGCGAATGACCTCACGCGCCTTCTGTGTGCCGCGCCCGGGTGTGAACTGTCGGAAATCGAGCGCTTGTGCGGCAGCCATGAACTCGATGCCCAAAACACCATAGGCGTTATCCAAAATCTGGGCATTCTTGAGAGCCGTGTTCATACCCATCGAGACAAAGTCCTCCTGGTCGGCTGCAGCGGGGATCGATTGAATGGAGGCCGGCATACTCAAAATGCGCTGCTCCACAATCAGCATATCCGCTGTATACTGCGAGAGCATCAAACCAGAATAAAATCCAGGATCGTGTGCCAGAAAGTCAGGCAATCCTTGGGATAATGCCGGGTTGGTTAGACGGTTGAGACGCCGCTCCGAGAGCACACAAACCATCGTAATCGCCGCTCCGGCCATGTCCATTGGCAGGGAAACGGGCGTCCCCTGGAAATTCGCTCCGGTCAAAGTCAGTTTCTCCTCGGGAATCCAGATAGGGTTATCGCCGACGCCGTTCAGTTCGATTTCGACCTGCGAACGGGCATAAGCCACTGCGTCCCGTGCTGCCCCGATGACTTGGGGGGTGGAACGCATTGAGTAGGCATCTTGCACCTTGGTTTTGACCTTACCGGTGGTCAGGTCCGAACCGGCGATGACCTTGCGGATATTGGCTGCACTGACGATCGCCCCTCGGAAGCCGCGCAGTTCGTGTACTTTGGGATGGTAAGGTTTCAGGTTTCCCAAAAGTGCCTCAATCGTCATGGCAGCTGCAATTTCAGCCTGCTTGAGGAAACGTTCCATCTCGTAGATATGGATGGCGCTCATTGCTGTTAGGAGGTTTGAACCGTTAATCGCCGCAAGCCCATCGCGCGCCTGTAGTCCGGGGATGGGAATGCCGGCACGTTCCATTGCAACCCGTCCGGGCAAACGTTCACCCTGATAAAAGGCTTCGCCCTCCCCCATCAGAAGAAGCATGGCTTGCGCCATTGGTGCAAGGTCGCCGGAAGCACCAACCGAACCCTTCTGACAGACCACCGGCGTAACACCCTTGTTGAGCATTTCCACCAAGGTTAACGTAATCTCCGGGCGGCAACCCGAATTGCCATGCGCATGGACATTGATACGACTGGCCAGGGCGCCGCGCACATATTCGATCGGTGCAGGCTCGCCGATGCCTGCTGCGTGATTGTAGATCAGATATTTCTGAAATTCCTTCACCTGCTCATCACTGAGCACCTTCTCGGAAAACTCGCCAATGCCTGTATTCGTGCCATACATAATTTCCCTGGCTGCCAACTTTTCTTCCAACATAGCACGGCAGACCTTGATGCGCTCGAGTGCCTCGGGAGCAAGCTCCACCTTCTCCCCGAACCGGGCAATTGCAACAAGTTTTTCGATCGTAAGGGAAGAACCGTCTAGGACAATGGTCATACGAAGCTCTCCTTAGCTATGAAAGTTGATCAACATCCCCTTGATTGTACTCCCTCAGAACGGGATTGTTAACTGGAGGATGTCACCGATGTCACCGGAACAAATACCAGGGGTTATCGAGAAAGTGATGGGGAGAGATGTCATCCTGAAACACGGAGAATTTGCTTTGACACTGCCGGTTTCCTACGCTATACTAAACACGCTCATTGTTTTCTAAAATATTCCCCGGAGGCGCCGTATGGCTGATTTCAAATTAACTTATGCAACCATGTTCAATCCGCCCGAAGAACTGCATACCCAGTACGATGCAGCGCTGGCGAAAGTGAAGGCCAATCTGGGCAAAGAATATGCCATGATCATTGACAATCAAGACGTCTTTGCCGAGGAAAAATTTGAGGACCGCTCACCCATCAATACAGATTGGGTTCTAGCCGTCATGCAAAAAGGCAATGAACAGCACGCTCATCAGGCGCTGGCGGCAGCACGGCGAGCCTTTCCCATTTGGAGTCGTACGCCCTGGCAAGAACGTGTTAAACTGCTGCGCAAAGTGGTCGAAATTATCGAGTCTCGCTTGTTTGAACTGGGCGCCGCTATGTCCCTCGAAGTGGGTAAAAACCGCATGGAAGCCCTAGGCGACGTCCAGGAAACAGCCGACCTGATTGCCTATGCTTGTGACCAGATGGAAGCCCATAACGGTTACATTGTTGAAATGGGCAAAGACCCCTTGGTCGGTTACGAAGCCAAAAACATCTCCGTTTTGCGTCCGTATGGCGTTTGGCTGGTGATTAGCCCATTCAACTTCCCCTTTGCGCTAACAGGCGGCCCGACAGGCGCAGCGTTGGTCACCGGGAATACAGTTGTCATCAAACCGGCAACCGACACACCTTGGATTGTGCGTCTGCTGGCTGAATGCTTCCGCGATGCCGGTCTTCCAGACGGCGTGGTCAACTTTGTCACCGGCCCTGGGCGCACCCTCGGGCAGGCGTTGGTCGAAAGCCCTGAAGTGGATGGCATAACCTTCACCGGTTCCTACGATGTAGGGATGAAGATGTTCCGCGACTTTGCGAATGGCAAATACGTTCGCCCGATTATCCTGGAACTGGGTGGCAAGAACCCCGCCATCGTTTCTCGTCATGCCGATCTCGAACGCGCGGCAGCCGGCATTGTCCGCTCGGCCTTCGGTCTTCAGGGACAAAAATGCTCTGCCGCCTCGCGCGTGTATATCGAAGCGCCTGTCTACGATGACTTGGTGGTACGTCTGAAAGAATTGACAGAAAAACTCACCATCGGCGATCCGACCGAACGCAAGAACTTCCTCGGCCCCGTCATCAACAAGAAAGCTTATGAAGACTACCAGGACTACTGCCGTGAATTGCTGGAGGGCGGTGGCGAGTTCCTAACCGGCGGCAGAATACTGACTGAAGGTGAATACGCCAAAGGCTACTACTGCGCGCCCACCTTCGTCACCGATTTGCCGTTCAGCCATCGACTCTGGAAACATGAGATGTTCCTCCCCATCACCACTATTGGTAAAGTCAACAGCCTGGAAGAAGCTATGCGCGAGGCCAATAGCGTCAACTACGGCCTAACAGCTGGCTTTTATGGCAGCTTAGAAGAAGTCGAGTGGTTCTTCGACAATATTGAGGCAGGGGTGACCTACGCCAACCGCCCACAAGGGGCAACCACCGGCGCCTGGCCCGGGTATCAACCGTTCGGCGGCTGGAAAGGTTCGGGAGCAACGGGTAAGAATGCGGGCGGCATTTACTACCTGCCTCTCTATATGCGCGAGCAAATTCGAACCCTCATCAAGTAAATCCAATCGGGATGAGAGGGGCAGAACAGTCCTCTGCCCCTCTCTTGCAAGGATAGCATCTATGCGTGCCCGATTCAGCATCTTTTTTGGACTGATGGGGTTTTTAGCTTTACTCCTGAGTGTGGCCGCTTTCCTGGCTCGAAGCACAGATTGGTTTTTGTATGCCTTCCTCGCCTTTGCTGCATTCGTCTTGGCTTTTTTCTTGGGGCGAGGACAATTCCGGCCCAAACCGAGCGAGCGATTCAGCGGTGTGCGCAAACTCAGTCAGCGTCTGAAACAGCAGAAAGCGGCAAAAAAGGAGAAAAAATGAGCAAACTGATGTCTCTGGCCGAAGCGATTGAGCGCTTTGTCCATGATGGCGATTTGGTCTACGCTGCCGGATTTACACATCTCATTCCTTTTGCGGCCGGACATGAAATCATCCGCCAGCGCAAGCGCAACCTAACGCTTGCGCGCGCCACTCCCGACCTCATCTACGACCAAATGGTCGCTGCTGGCTGTGCCCGCAAGATTATCTTTTCCTACATGGGCAATCCCGGCGTCGGCTCGTTACGGATTGTGCGCGCTGAAATCGAAGCCGGCCGGCTGGAATGGGAGGAATACTCCCACTTTGGGATGATTTCGCGCTTGCAGGCCGGGGCCGCCGGTTTGCCCTTCATGCCTATGAATCCAACTGGGGCGTTGGACCTCGAGCGCGCTAACCCCAACATCCGTCGAGTCATCGACCCCTATAGCGGGCGCGAAGTGATTGTTGTCCCAGCACTCAATCCAGATGTGGCCATCGTTCACGTCCAACGTGCCGATCCAGAAGGCAACGCTCACCTTTGGGGTATCATCGGAGAACAAAAAGAAGCTGCCTTTGCTGCCGAACGCGTCATCCTGACCGCCGAAGAAATCGTCGAGGAGGCTGTCATCCGCTCCGACCCCAACCGCACACTCATCCCCGGCTTTATCGTCAGTGCCGTCTGTCATGTCCCCTTTGCTTGTCATCCTTCCTATGCCCAGGGCTATTATGATCGGGACAACGAGTTCTATCTACAATGGGATAGGATAAGTGAATCGCGTGAAAGTGTGCAAGCCTGGTTGGAAGAATGGGTCTATGGCGTACAAGACCGCGAGGAATATCGCCGCAAACTCGGCGAGCAGACACTCCAACGATTGCAGGTGAAGCCTTTGTACAGTCAACCGGTCAATTATGGAAACTATTGAGCCACTTGTCTTCTTTGGCCAGATCAGCAGCAACGAATTTGAAGGCTCACCAGCTTATCTGGAGTCGCTGAAACACAATTTCATCGCCGATCAAGCGACCGGCTTGATCGAAGCACGCCCGCATCCAGAAGAACAACTCTTTTTCTTGTTTGCCGGCGGAGACTTGGTGGGGACCTATCGCCATCGTGACAACCAATCCCAACCCATCGCCGAAAAACAGGCCGGTATAGGCTGGACAACCCCGACCATCCCGATTCAGCTTATTACCCTCTCCGAGGTTGCCGGAAGAGTGGTTTGGCTAAGGCTTGAATCGACCGTGGCTGAGCGAAGGCAAATCTCCGGCCCTGACGGTTGGCAAGCGCTGCTTGCGACCTTACATGCCCAGCAGTTTACCGGTCAAGTTCACCTTCGTTCCTCCGCTTGCGATGCGCTGGTCTTGTTCTGGGAAGGTGAACCTGTTCCCACGGAGACGGTTTCCTCCACCCCTCGCGGCTTCGAAGTCGGCTTGGCAGCCTTGAGCACACATCTTGTAGGTCCTGTACAAATCGTCCTGACCACTTTTCTCCCTGAACATCCTTCCGCTCAATATTGTGCTTTGCGCTTGAGTGCTGCCCGAATGACAAAAAAGATGCTAGAACGATATGCGAATCTTGCCGGTCAGCGATTGCTCCAGATTCTCAACGATGATCTCAATCGCATGATCAGCACGTGGCACTGGCGCATGCGTCTCAACGGTAGCGAACTCCTCGACCGCCACTTCTTTGCACGGCTCGAGGACGCTACGCATGCTTACACCCTCATCTTGCAAACCATGCGCCAGAGAATACAAGCCACGATTGGGAATATGTTGATGGACAACCTGCTTCAAGAAACACAAACCCATCTCTCTCCAACCTTGCGA
>JANWWB010000404.1 GCA_025056515.1 Anaerolineales bacterium | reverse complement strand
GACAGCCTGGGCAGCTTTCATCTGCATCTGACGTGCCAGGTTAGTGGCCTCTGAGAGAATGGCCAGAGCATATTCCGGATTGTGGAAGCCCATTGAGTTCTCTGCCGAGACAAAATCCCACATGAACTGGGCGCGCCGGTGCAGCTGACGTGCTTCCTCAAGCAGTTTGGGGTCGGCATTCGGGTTGGCGGAAGCGGCCTTGAGCGCAAAGATGGCATCGACCAAGGCGTCTTCGAGCGCGAGTTTGGCTGTGTAGACCTGATCTTGAATCGTTTCGACACGGCCGACGACATAGTTCACATCGGTATGACATTGTCCACAGGCCGCCTGGGGATTGAGCAGAGGACTGTGGATGTTATGACTGCTGTATTTGATCGCCCCTTCACGCACATATGGCATGTGGCAATCAGCACAGGCAACACCAGCCTTGTAGTGGGTGCTATCGGCGGTATACATCTCGTACTCGGGATGTTGGGCTTTGAGCATCGGGGTATCGGTGCCGGGGTATTTCCAATCGCTGAAGCCAATTTCATCGTAGTAGTTCAGGATTTGGTCGACACGCTTGCCATGGTCCCAAGGAAAGACCAAGATTTTCTTCTCACCGACCATGTAATATTCCACATGACAATTGGCGCAGACCAGCGAGCGCATTTGCTGGCGAGAGAAGGTGCGCCAATCGAGTCCCTGTTCCTTGAGAGCATTTTCTAGGCTGGGGTTGGTGACGATCAGTCGCATGGTGCCGGCCTCGTGACAGTTGGCACAGCCGATGGTCTCCGTCATGTGCGGTGACATCTCGGAGAAGAGTAAGGCATCGTACCCTTCTAGGCCAAGTTCGTTCCACTTGGCCGGGCTATTGGCCGTCTTGCAGGAATAGCAGGTTGCGTGCGTGGCCTGGGTGACGCGTTTGGTGGCATTGACGTCGGTCAGGGCGTAGGCGTGGCCGCGGTCTTCGTTGTAGTCCCAGCTAAAGGGGTTACCGGCGAACAAAATGACCTGACGGGGATCGCGCTCGAGATGAGAGAAAGGCTCCGAGCCGCCGTACTTGGTCGCCTTCTTGTTGTCTGCGGTCTTGAGGAAAGACGAATACTGGAGGGGGTAATTCTGTCCCCACACGGAAGAATCAGGCTCATAGGGCGGAATGGTGACCAGTTGTGGCATGACAGCGCGCTGTTCGGGAGGGTAGTTCTTCACAAAAATTAGTGTGCCTGCCAGTAAAGCGGCCAGGATGAGGATCATACCCAACAGAATCAGGGTTGTGTACTTTTTCATTTCCCGTATACCTCCGAATCTTGATAGGGATACATCGTCAGTCCGCGTGCGCCATGGGCTACGTGACGATGGCAATCCCAGCAGGGACGGTCGAGTGGCATGGCGGTTGTCAGAATGCCTTCGACGGTGTCCAAGTGACAGCGAATGCAGTTTTCCTGGACGATGCGTTTGGTCTCCTCATTGGCGCGGATGAGGGGTGGGTAGGAAGCCGTGACGAAGGAGTACACATCTCTCATGCCCGATTTACCTTTGTAGAACCAATAGGCAAGAAAGTTCTCATGGGGGATGTGGCAATCGGAGCAGGTTGCCCAGCGGGCATGCGGAGCGTGGAACCAGTTTTCGTATGCGGCGTCCATGACATGGCAGTTGTTACAGGTCTCGGGCTTCGTGCCGGCATACGCTGGAGCGTCGGTTACCCAAGCGAACAACCCCAGAGAGAGCACCAGCGCCGTTAAAGCGAGCCAAAGAGGCCAAGCTAGAGGTCGCATGGCATGGCTTACCTCCTCTGTTTTTGGATAGAGTTTATCGTAAAAGCGGGAGGGTAGCTGTGACTTTTGTTACATCATCGGACGGTATCGCCGCCCTTTCCAGGTTATGCCGCGGCCGGAAAGCACTTTCCAAGCCGAAGCAAACATCATGGCAGCGAAGAGACCTGCGCCTAGAGGTGTGGTGAGGGCATACCAGAGTGGGATATGCATCGCCCGCAGCACCAGAATCCGCCAAAAGATGAGATACCCCCACAAAAGCGCTGCTTCTGCTGCTGCGATCCAGCCGGCTCTGATGCCTGCTGCGCCCAAAACCAGGCCGGTCGCCAGCCAGAGTGGGAGCGCCAACGCCGCCATGAGACTCACAAAAGCGCCGAACGCGCCGAGCAAGAGCATCCCCGCTGAGCCTTTCAGGCCGAGGAAGATGTTTTTTGTCCAGCCTTCCCACATTTCCTGCAACGAAGTGTACATGCGCGTTGCGGCGACCTGTCGCCCATCGGCGAGAATCAGACGATAACCGGCACGTTTGACGCGAACGGCCAAGTCTTTGTCTTCCACAATCGATTCTTTGAGCGCCTGATGTCCCCCTACGGCGTCATAGACAGCACGGCGGATGAGGATGAATTGACCGTTGGCGATGGCATCTTTACGTTTCGGGTCGTTGACTTTGCGCGGCGAGAATCCCACCGAGAGAGCGGTGAAGACCAACGGCAAGAGGACGCGCTCCCAGAAGGTCTTCACTTCTTGAGAGGTCAAGAGGGTGAACAGGTCAGCGCCGGTTTCCTGTGTTTTTGCGAAGGCCGAGGCAAGCGCTTCGGGGGCGAGGAAGGTATCGGCATCCACGAAACACAACCATTCGCCGCGCGCTGCCTGAGCGGCCTGGTGTAGGGCATGGGGTTTGCCGGCCCAGCCGGGGGGAAGCTCTGCACCGGATAGGACTTGCAGGCGTGGGTCGCGCGCTGCCAATTCTCGCAGGATGGCGGGAGTCTCATCGGTGGAGCGGTCGTCCAGGACGATCACCTCGTAATTCGGATAGGTCTGAGTCAGGAGCGCTTCCACACAGCGGCGGATATTCCGCGCCTCGTTACGCGCCGGCACAAGGATGGAAATCAACGGCGTGTCTTTGGGCGGGGCAGCAGCGACGACAACCACGTCCAGATGATGCTGGGTGTGTATCCAGGTGATGATCAGCAGGCCGAGCAAGAGGGCCAGGGTGGAGAGGAGGAGCATCTTACATGACCCTCACTGCTGAGCCTCTTTCCCCCTTTTCTACTTCAATGCGGGTTGGAAAAGCGTCCTTAAGGTCTTCCAAATGGGTGATCACGAGGATTTTCGCAAAGTCATTCTGGACGAGACGGATGGCCTCCAGGAGGCGTTGGCGTCCTTGAACATCCTGCGAACCGAAGCCCTCATCAATGACCAGCATTTGCAGACGTGCACCTTTACGGGCGGCCAGCACTTGTGAAAGCGCTAGGCGGATGGCGAAATTGACACGAAAGGCCTCGCCGCCGGAGTACATTTCGTAGTCGCGGATGCCGGCCCCATCGCTGATTTGGATGTCGAGCGTCTCTTTTAGGTCTTCTCGCTTTTTGTCTTTGTAGACCGCCTGGGTGACAAAACGCACCGACATGGTTCCAGCTGAGAGACGGTCGAGCAACTGATTGGCACGGGCCTCGATTTCGGGTAACGCCTGCTCAATAAGCAGCGCTGGGACGCCATCTTTACCGAAGGCGCGCTCGAGGGTCTTGTAGCGTCCGATTTGGCGGGCGAGCTCTTCGCGTTCCACGAGCAGCGTTTGTTTGCGCCGACGTAGTTCGTCCAGGACAAGCACTTTTTGTCGGGCGGCGCCGACCTCTTGATTAAGTTGGTTTTCACGTTCTTGGGCCTGATATAGCAAGCGCTCAGCTTCGTGCAGGGAAGGGGCGGCGGTCTCGGCGGCGGCCAGCGCTGCTGCTGCTTGGTCATATTCTTGACGTTGGCGGGCTAGCTTCGCCTCCTGCTCTGCAAGCGAGGCTTCCAAGCCGGCGATTTCCTCCTCCAAGGGGCGAAGCGCAGCGCGCGCCGTTTCGAGCTGACGCATCTCCTCCTCGGCGTGGCGCAAAGCCAGCTCGCGTTGGCGCGCTGCCTGATGGGCGGCCGAATCGTAGCCCAGGGAGGCCAGTTCGGCCTCCACCTCGCTCAGGTGCCGGCGGGCTTCGGGGGCAAAAGTTTCCTCGCTCAACAGGCGGGAGACTTCGGCCAGCCGTGGCGCACCGATTGTTTCCCACTCCTGACGCGCTTGTGCCAAGGCCGCGAGTCGCTCGTTCCATTGGGCGACCTGGCGGGCGAGATTGACGCGGTGATGTTCAAGCGAGGCTGTCTCGGTCAGGCGCCTTTCGAGGTCGGCGATGTGTGTTTCCAAGTTCTTGAGGATCTCGCGATTGGCGCGGTAACGCTCGCCGCGCGCGGTGCCTTCGGCGATCAACCGATTTAGGGTTGACCGACGATGCTCCTGGGTGAGGACTTGGCCGCAGAGAGGGCAGGCGGCTTCGGCGACCTGTTCCAATTGCTTGCGGCGCGAGTCTAACTCGTGCATTTCCTCTCGCAGGCGGAGGTTTTCGGCTTCTAGGGCAGCGCGTTGTTGTTGAGCGTTTTGCCATTCGGCCTGCCAGACGAGGCGTTCTTGCAGACGGGTTTCCAGGTCGGCCAGCGCTTGACGGAGTTGCTCGAGTTGGTCGGCCCATTCCTGCCCGGCAGCGGTTTGCGTTTCGATCTCGCTTTGGCGTTTTTGCAGAGCGCGCTGTTCTTCTTGCAGACGTGCCCGTTCGGCGTTGAGGGTATCTAACCAGGGTTGACGGCGCCTTTCGAGTTGTTGAAAACGTAGGGCGAGTTCTTCCCAGCGCTCGAGTTCGCCGCGTGCGAGTCGCCAGGCGGCGTAATCGGCCTCGATGGCTTCGGCGCGAGCCAATAGGTCGGCGAAGCGCTCGAGAGAGCGGCGCCGCTCCTCCCGGCGTGCTTGTAAACTTGCTCGTGCGGTTTCTTCCTGCTCCAGCACCCTGCTGATGGTCTGAACGAGTTCGCGCTGTTTCTCGAGAGCAGCATGCAGGCGGCGTGCCCGTTCAAGTGTCTGTTCATGGGCGCGGCGTTCCTCTACCAATCGTTGTAAGTCGGCCTCCAAGGTGGACAGGCGTTTGCGGCGTTCGGACTCGGTGGCCAATTCGGCGTCAATCTCCGCCAGGCGTCCTGAGAGCAACTCGAGTTGACGTTCGAGCGCCTTACGGCGGTCGGCAGCACGTTCGCGATAGACTTCCCACATTTCCAGTCCGAGGATGCTGGCCAGGATTTCTTTGCGCTTGGAAGGCGGTTGTTGCGCAAATTGGTCGGCTTTGCCTTGGAGGAAAAACGAAGCGTTGACGAAGGTCTCGTAATCGAGGCGAAGCGTCTGTTCGATGCGCGTCTGAGTCTCGCGCACGCTCCGTTCGGTCAGCGGGCGCCAACCATCTGATTGTCGGATTTGGAATTCGAGCAGGGTCGGCTTGCCGCGCGTTAAAGCGCGTAGGACGCGGTAGCGATTCCCCTCATAGTCGAAGGTAAAGATGACTTCGGCGGTTTTCGATTGCAGGTTGATAACCGATTCATCTCGTTTGCGCGCCTGACCAAAGAGCGCCCAGGTGATGGCATCCAAGAGCGAGGATTTGCCGGCCCCGTTGTGACCGGAGATGCAGGCTAAGTGGAAGGTGGTGAAGTCCACTTCGACAGGGTCGCGATAGGAGAGGAAGCCGGAAAGTTTGAGACCAATCGGAATCATACCCAGAAGGTCAAGGAAAGTCTATTCAAGCCATCCATAATAGCACTCATAATGTTTGCCAAGAGGCGTTTCCACCAGTACCGGCCAGGCTTGATCAAAGATGGTGTAATTATCTAAAATCCTTTGCACTTGGTCAAGCGCCCGTTTTGCGAACCAGGCTGAAAGGGTCCACGAACGCCAGTTGACAGCTTCCTGATTGCGGCCAAAACGGTATTCCCGACAGAGCAGGGCCGCCCCCACCAGATCGCGCGTGTCGGTGGGGAGCGTCTCCTCCTGGAGCGAAGCTACGAGGGATGGGACAGCATCGGTCGAGAGCAAAGCAAGATAGTTGATGTCCAGTTCCTCCCCTTGCATAGCACGCAGGACGTTCTGTCGGGCAATGAAGCTGTCTACGTTCACGATTGCCAGGGTGACGGCAAAACCGATTGCAGCCAACAGCATCGCCAAAGCGAAGGCGCGTTCGCGTCGCAGGAATTCTAATACTACCACTGCGACCAGCAAGATGCCGAGCCAAATCATGAAAACGTGCGTGTACATCCGCAGGCGGGTAAAGCCATAGGCGGTCTCGTAAAGCACCAGGCGTTGAAACGCCGAGACCAGGATAACGTTGACTAAGGCAACCAGCAGCGCTCCCAAGGCGGAAAACAGCCGGCGCTGAGCGCTTGTGGCTCTAAAGGTCGTTGTGCTCAAGCCTAGGAACAGCAAAAGGCTGAAGAAGGCCACAATCACCAGTTCGCCGAAGCCTCGGCGGGCATATTCGGCGTAGGTGTAACCTTCTAGCCCGATGTTGCTTTGCCCCCCAAAGAAGTATTGAAACTGAATTAGGACGAAAAAGCCAAAGAGTAGATTGACTGCTCCCAAGACGATAGCCGCCTCGGTGAATCCTAGGAAGGATGGAAGAGATGGCCTTGCGAAACCGATGAGTTTTTCCTCTTGGCTTTTCTGTGCGGCATGAAGCAGAGCGCCTGCTATCAAGTGGGCGAAGAGCAAGATATAAAAGAGTCGAAAGAGATACTCCGGCAAGCGCTCGAGGCGGAAGATCTCCAGAAAATCGGCCAGCCGCTCGGCAAAAACCAGGTCGGCGGAGGCCAGCAAGACGGCGAAGATAACCAAAATCGGAAAGGTAATCAGGACGCCGCGCAAGATGGCCCAAAACGGTTGCCAGGAAGAAACGCT
Source organism: Anaerolineales bacterium (assembly GCA_025056515.1). Lineage (GTDB taxonomy): Bacteria > Chloroflexota > Anaerolineae > Anaerolineales > Villigracilaceae > UBA877. The sequence goes on along the minus strand of JANWWB010000404.1, from coordinate 3,759 downwards.
CGCTTTCGTCTCCTCTGTCGTTGACGTTGGGGATTGTTTCAGCCGCTCAATCCACCATAGAAAGGGACGCACAAGCAGACTCACCACCAGCCAGAAGAATTGGACCAGGTAATCCAGCCATCCGTACTGTAGCCAACGTCCTCCCTGATAGGTGACACTCAATAGGCTCAAGAGCATGACCGAGAGGGCAACTGCTAGAAAAACCGTCATCGGCTCGCGGCGCAGGATGGTCATCACGGCAAAGAACAAGATCGGAGGGAGCAAGAGCAGAGATTTCCACGAAGGCCGGAAGCCGTTGTCTAGCAAGACCAGCAGCCCGCCGCCCACCAGGAGCAAGAGATAAAGTAGAAGGCTTATGCCGGGAAAATGCCTCCAGAATAGGAAATCAAATGCCCAGCCAAGGAAAAGGGGAACCACCCAGAAGAGATAAAACCGTTTCATAGACATCTCCTTGCCAAAGTTTTGCTTATCCTATCCTGGTAAGGCCGTCAACTGCTCGAATAAGACTCTCAAAATATCTCTTGATTGCTCTGTTGCAAACATAGAGTATGGCCTCACTGCAAGCGCAGCGCTTGCTGAGCGAAATGGGAGGAAAGCAGTCTCCCAAAGTGGTAAGGGCTGGTGTCGGCGACTACACCGCTACAGATACGAAAAATCAGATTTTGTCTTCCTTGCAACAGAGCATCTCAGGCTGTTTTCAGAACTCCTAGGTCCAATTTTACCTGTGTTTCTTCTACCAACCTGACAGTTCTGAGAAAATGGTCCTTGTTGCTACGGTTTACACAGAGGCCGGAGCTTTTTGACTTTTCCCTTCGGTCTCTCTCGACTATAATCAAGCACTGTGCAAGCGACCACTGCCACGACCGAGTACGTAAAGGTGTTCGGGAGCGGCGACGTTTGTCTGTGGCGCTCATCGGTAGAGAGGGAAAGCCCTTTCACTGTTTTCTCTTCTTCAACACTTTTTCCTTAGGAGTCCTATGCGCCCTGGCTCGGAAACCCTTTTGCCCTATTTCAAACCGCGCGGCATCGCCGTGATCGGCGCCAGCGCCGACCCAGAGAAAATCGGTCACGGCGTGCTGAAAAACCTGTTGCATCCAGAATTCGGCTTCCGCGGTCCGATCTATCCGGTCAATCCCAAAGCGAGTGAAATCCTTGGATTGCCATGCTATCCAAGCGTGTTAGACGTCCCTGACCCCCTGGATCTGGCCGTGATTGTCGTGCCTTCGGCGGCGGCTCCGGCGGTGATGGAAGATTGTGGACGGCGCGGCGTCAAAGCGACGATTATCCTCTCCGGTGGCTTTCGCGAGACCGGTCCCGAGGGCGCAGAACGTGAACGCCAGTGCGTGGAAATCGCCGCTCGCTACGGCATGCGCCTGATGGGACCGAATTGTATCGGCGTGATGGACATGCATACGCCGGTCAACACCACCTTTGTCGCCGGCATCACTCGGCCTGGCAAAATCGATTTTGTCTCACAGTCAGGGGCGCTGTGCGGCGGTATCCTTGACTGGGCCCAAGCGCGCGGTATCAACTTTAGCCGGTTTCTCTCCATCGGTAACAAGGCCGATGTCAACGAGGCGGATTTGATGCGTTACCTGGCCGAGGATGAAGAGAGCCGCGTGTTGGCTGTCTATGTAGAGGATGTCAAGGACGGTGCGGATTTTCTCGAAGCGGCACGCTATGCCGCCGCCCGCAAGCCGGTTCTCATCTTGAAGGGCGGACGTTCCCAAAGTGGCCAGGCCGCCACTGCTTCCCATACCGGTGCACTGGCCGGAGCACATGCCGCCTTTGCCGCGGCCGCCAAGCAGAGCGGCTTGATCGAGTTTCACTCCGTCGAATCGATGTTCAACGCCGCCTTGGCCTTGGCGCACCAACCCTTGTTGTGCGGCGACCGGGTTGCCGTCCTGACGAATGCCGGCGGCCCGGCCGTGCTGGCGGCAGATGCACTTGAAAGTGTTGGCCTGAAATTGGCCGCCGTTAGCCCTGAGACGCGCGCTGCCTTACGCCCTGTCCTGGCGCCCGATGCGGCGCTCAACGGACCGGTGGACATGCTCGGCGGGGCCGATGAACGTCAATATCGCCTTGCCCTCGAAGCCTTGCTGGAGGACTCGGCCAACGACGGCATTCTCGTGATTTTAGTCCCGACCGTCTTGAACCGGCCGGCAGCGATTGTGGAGAACCTGGTTGCTGTGCTCCGGGAACGCCGTCCCGATAAGCCGGTTTTGCTCTGTCTGTTTGGCGAGGCGCATGTACGCCAGGCCTATACCGTGGCCGACCTCGGCGGTCTGCCGGCCTACCGCTTCCCGGAAGATGCTGCCGAGGCATTCGGAGTCATACATCGGCGCGCCCGTCGACTAAAACAAGACCGACTTGCTCCCCAGCCACTTGCCGGAATCGCTCCGGAGCGGGCGCAGCAGCTGTTGGCAGAGGCGCGCCGAAACGGTCAACGTGCCCTAGATGCTGCCGCCGGCCGCGCACTGCTGGAGGCCTATGGCATCCCTATGCCGCAAGACCGTCTGGCGACCAACGCTGAGGAAGCCGCCCATTTTGCTGTCGAAATTGGCTTCCCCGTAGCACTCAAACTTGCTTCTCCCGACATCCTCCATAAGACCGAGGTCGGCGGGGTGTTGCTGAATCTGACCGATGAGCAAGCCGTTCGGCAGGGCTGGCAGTCCATCGTCTCGCGCGCCCGAGCGGCTCGCCCAGCTGCAGAAATCCGCGGCGTGCAGGTGCAACCGATGGTGGTGGGTGGTCAGGAAGTCATTCTGGGCGTCAAGCGCGACCCGATCTTTGGGCCGCTGGTCATGTTCGGACTAGGTGGCATCTATGTAGAAGCGCTGGCAGATGTCAGCTTCCGCCTGGCACCGCTCTCAATCCAGGATGCCGAGGAAATGATTGACGAAGTCCGCTCGGCGAAATTGCTTGCAGGCCTGCGTGGCGCTCCGCCTGCCGACCGCCGTGCCCTCCTAGAGGCTATCCTACGGCTCAGCCAGCTAGCTGTTGATTGCCCGGAAATCGAAGAACTGGATGTCAACCCGCTGATCGTCTTGCCTGCCGGGCAAGGTGCTCTGGCAGTGGATGTGCGTGTAGTGTTGCGGGAGAGTTGAGAGGACGTTCGCTTAGGGAACGCCGGCCCGAGAGAATCTCTGCCTTTGGGCAGATCTGGGCCTTGGCTCCACCCCCTCTCTAGAGGATGACATCCTCGCCGACCGGAGCGAACAGGTCAGCGCGGTCGCTGGGCGAAGCATTCCTGCCAGGTTGAGCAATTCACTGCGTTCATAGACGGTCGATTGCTAGGACAACCGTTTGTCGTTTCCTACAGCCACGGTGGGGTCGTTGCGGATGGTCTGTTGGACAAGGGCTATCGGTCGTCCAACATCATCCTACGCCCACCGGCGGGAGACGTCACGGAAGGCGCAGAAAGCCAAATGGGGCGTTCAGGGCGGCGCAGCGCGACTACATACAGATGTTGGGTCGCTCGTCAAACAGTCCGGGGATGCCGACCGCTCATCCCCTGGGGAAGTACCGCACCCCTTCCAACCCCGCAAAGTGCTCATCTTGTGTCCATAAGACGGCGTCGTGCTCACGCGCTGTGGCCAGGATGAAACTATCGGCCATTGGCAAATGATGCTGAGCCGAGAGCAAGGCAGCGTACAGCGCAAGGGGCGCGGTCATTTCAACCACTTTGCCTTTCATCATATCGGCTACGCACACCTCGGCGATGGTCTGGCCGTGCGTTTGCAGGATTTTCTTGAAGAC
>JANWWB010000392.1 GCA_025056515.1 Anaerolineales bacterium | reverse complement strand
TGCCGACATCCAATGCAATGCTGTCACCATCGTGAATCAAGCTGGCGGCCAGCTTGCCAATGCGCTCTTTCTGAGAAAGGTGGGTGCTTGCTCGGATAAGGAAAGGGGGTTCATAGCTTCTGCCTCGTGCGCTCACCGCTCCACCGTGAATCCGACGTATCAATCCGGCGCGTTCTAATTCGGCTAGGTCACGGCGGATGGTCATCTCCGAGACTCTAAAGCGCTCGCATAAGTCGCTTACCCGAACTTCACCGTGTTCATCGATTAAATTGAGAATAGTCTGATGACGAGGATGGATGTTCATGTTTGAATTTGTTTGAATAATACAAAATTTTTGTTCGAATGTCAAGCCTTTTGTCTGCAGTTCGGACACGCGTTAGGATAAATACCTTGGCGGGTATGCAAGAGATGTTTGAGATTAGAGTTTTTGCTTGCTGCAGGAAACTGGCTTAGCCCTTGTAGGCAAACACTTCCCCATCACGCCTGGTGGTTGCCAAGACGTATCCCTGAACCTGAACGGACATTCAGAAAAACTCGGTCTTTGTCTCGGTTGCTGTCCAATGCCTTAATTGGTGCCAGGGAGTAGGGTGCATTTCTTCTCAAGACCTGAGCAGAACGTGCGGAATGCAAAAGTATATAGTCTTGTATCCCATTGTGAAAGAATGCCAAGTTCAACGCTCAGTAGGGATATGCTCCCTAGGGCTAAAAGAGGATGCTATTTTCTAGACACCCAAGCCATTAAAACTTAAAATAATCCAATCAGATGCACATAATTGCAGTAAAATTTGTCTAGATTAGGGAGATTTAGAGGAACAGAGTTGTCTGTTCCCTAGATTGCTGTGCTGAGAGCAAAGTGGACCTATCTGTTGCCCCTATAACCTTATTCTCTTGCCAGAGGAGGAACACATGAACGACAACACATTTTCACCATCCTTGCATGGGGAGGTCTATTACCCTTCACCCCAAGTCGTCGAGCAAGCGCGCTTGAAGGATTGGCAGGCTTTGGCCGAATTTGCCGAGCAAGACTTAGAAGGTTTTTGGGCGCGCGAAGCCGAAGAATTGGAATGGTTCCAAAAATGGGAAAAAGTCTTAGATGACTCAAACAAACCATTCTTCAAATGGTTCGTCGGGGGGAAGGTCAACATCGTCCATAACTGCATTGACCGTCATCTGACGACAGCCCGCAAAAACAAATTGGCTCTGATTTGGGAAAGCGAAGATGGGAAGCAGGTCCGCACTTTTTCCTACTATGCTCTCAACCGGGAAGTTTCGCGCTTCGCAAATATCCTCAAGGCGATGGGTGTGCGCAAGGGGGACCGCGTGACAATCTATATTGGGCGCATTCCGGAAATCATCTTTGCCATGCTGGCCTGCGCCAAAATCGGTGCTATCCATTCGGTGGTCTTTGCGGGCTTTTCGGTGGATGCCTTGCGCGGTCGTATTCAGGATAGCCAATCTCGGCTTGTCATTACCGCTGATGGCGCCTATCAGAATGGCAAGATTGTGGAACTAAAAAGGATTACAGACGAGGCGATTAAGGAATGCCCCTCGGTAGAAAATGTCCTCGTCATTCGGCGAACCGGTCACGAGGTGCCTATGGAAGCCAATCGTGACCACTGGTATCATGATTTGTGCGCTTTGCCTGTGGCGAATGGCAAATGCCCGACCGAAGTCATGGACGCCGAAGATCCACTGTTCATTCTTTATACCAGTGGCTCTACGGGCAAGCCTAAAGCTATCCTGCATGTGCACGGGGGATACATGGTTGGAGTCTACTCTTCGCTGAAGTATGTGTTTGACCTGAAAGACGAGGACCGATGGTGGTGCACGGCAGATCCAGGTTGGATTACAGGACATTCCTATTTGGTCTATGGCCCCTTGCTCTTGGGAGCAACTTCGTTCATGTTTGAAGGCGGTCCGGTCTATCCCTATCCAGATCGCTGGTGGCAATGTGTAGAACACTATGGAATCACGGTCTTCTACACCGCTCCCACTGCGATTCGCAGCCTGATGCGGTTCGGGGAAGCCTGGCCCAATCGACGCGATCTGTCCTCGTTGCGTTTACTGGGGTCAGTCGGCGAACCGATTAACCCGGAAGCTTGGCGTTGGTATTATTCTGTCATCGGCAAAGAACGCTGTCCGATTATGGATACCTGGTGGCAGACCGAAACGGGGATGTTTATGATCACCCCCACTCCCGTAGTGCCTCTCAAACCGGGTTCGGGAACCAGACCGTTCTTTGGCCAGAAGGCAGAGATTCTAGATGAAGCTGGTAATCCGGTACCGCAAGGACAGGAGGGGTATCTGGTTTTACTCCGCCCTTGGCCGTCCATGTTGCGCACGATTTACGGCGACCCAGAACGATATGTGCAACAGTATTGGTCAAAGTATCCTGGCAAGTATCTCACCGGCGATTCGGCCAGGCAAGATGAGGATGGATATTTTTGGATTATCGGTCGTACCGATGACGTGATTAAAGTCTCGGGGCATCGGCTGGGAACGGCGGAGATCGAATCTTCTTTGGTGAGTCATCCTGCTGTAGCGGAGGCGGCGGCGATTGGACTTCCGCATGAAATCAAAGGACAGGCGATTCATGTCTTTGTCCTGTTGCGAGTCGGCTTTGCCCCTTCACCGGAATTAGCCGAAGAGCTTCGGCAACATGTGGCTAAACATCTTGGACCGATTGCCCGTCCCGAGGCAGTCAATTTTGTGGATAAGTTGCCGAAGACGCGCAGCGGCAAGATTATGCGTCGTGTCTTGCGCGCCCGCGCTCAAGGCTTACCCGAGGGCGATATTTCTACGCTTGAAGAATAGTCAGAGCGGAACGTGGACAGCAGGGGGAAGTTTGGCTTTTTCGGTCGTAGGTCGGACTCGCAGTCCGACCTACGATTGAAGCAGAGCTGGTCTTCTTACCCAGAATTTCTTTACCCTACGACCGGGCTACCATAAGCTGGTGATCAAGTCTTCCACTGCGGTGACAGGCTGACGGCAGACAAA
>JANWWB010000066.1 GCA_025056515.1 Anaerolineales bacterium | reverse complement strand
GTCAGCATTACCTTCGATGATGGGTATGCTAATAACTTTTCTCTTGGCTACCCGCTGCTTCACAAGTATCAGCTGCCCGCAACAATTTTTCTATCTTCCTTTTATGTGGAAACCGGTGAATTGTTCCCTTTTCTCAAGTTGCACTTGATTCAGCTTTATGCCAAGAAAGCGAATGTGAATCTGCAGCCGCCTTTGCCTTCCTACAAATCCCAGCCTCTCGACCACGTGATGGACTGGGCTCAGCCACACTGGGAAAACGTTGTGCCCCAGCTCCACCCCACTCAACTGCACACGCTGCGCCCGCTACGCGTGGAAGAGGTCGAGCGCCTTGATTCTTCCCTCATCAGCCTAGGCGCTCATAATCATACCCATTGCATTCTAAGCAATGAGACTTCTGAACGGCGCCGGTGGGAAGTTCTCACGTCCCTCAGAAAAGTAGGCCAATGGGCGGGCAAGCCGATCACGCTCTATTCTTATCCTAACGGGCAACAAGGGGACTTTAATGAGGAGGACAAGCGCACCCTTCAAGCAGCAGGTGTAACGTTTGCAGTGAGCGGTATCCCCGGCGCGAATCCCCGCAACATCGATCCACTGGAGTTAAGACGTTATCCAATCGGTCTCTATCACGATCCACTGGCGTTTCATGGCGAAATCACGGGTCTGCGAACGCTATATCGGAATGCTCGTAGGCGGCTTGCATGAAGGTCGAACTACTCACAAGCCATACAGAACTGCTTCATTTGGAGCGTCGATGGGAGGAACTCGCGGCCCTTGATCGTCGCGATGGCTTTTTCCGAACTCCACGCTGGTATCACGCCTGGATGCGGCACATCCGCCCTGACGCCAGACCGTTCGTACCGGTGGTGTTGGAGGATGACGGAAGTGTGATTGGCTTGGCGCCCTTGTGCCTCCTCAAATTCCGTGATCTCGGCTTTTCTCTAGATGCCGTCTCTTGGGGTGGACGTGAGGTCGTTTCCGGAGATTACCTCGACGTCGTAGCACCACAAGAACAGAAGTCTGAAGTCTGCCGCGCTATTCTGGAGTTTCTCTGGCGCCACAGCTCTCGCTGGAATCTATTGGCATTAGGGGAATTACTGGAAGACAGCGATGTCTACCGTGCGGTGGAAACATTTGGAAAACGCGCCGGAGTAGAACTACACCGTCAAGAAGAACGCATCTGCCCCTACATCGCCTTGCCTGATAACTTCGATACCTATCTCCGAACCCTGAGTAGCTCTACACGTTACAACATTCGCCGCCGCATGCGCGAGGTTGAAAAACAGGGCGGCTGTGTCACTTGCCATACTCTTCCCCATGAACTCCAAACACACCTCGATACCCTGATTCGACTTCACCTCGCACGATGGCGCCAACAGCACTTACCTGGCACATTGAGCCGACCAGGTTTCCGCGAGTTTCTACTAGATATCTGCGGCGCGCCGTGTCAGGTACACCAAGTACGGTTGTACCTGCTTTGTCAGGACGGCCAAGCCGTCGCTGCCCTGTTAGCATTCGCCTTCGGCGATAGCCTTCTGTACTACCAAGCAGGTTGGGATCCAAGCTCTCCGCTTGCTTCCCACAGCCCAGCTCTCGTCTTAATGGCACAAAGCATTCGCGACGCCAATGCGCACAAAATGGTCTACTACGACTTTTTGCGCGGTGACGAAAGCTATAAGTCGCACTGGACCAAAACTTATCGAACAACCGCCACACTATTAACTGCCCGCACCTGGCTCGCAAAGGAATATCTTCGCTTTCTGAGAACTAAAGATCGGTTCAAAGAGCTCATCGCAGCATATTGCTCTCATAAAGCTATGCAAAGACCAATCGGGAATTCGGCACATCGGCCGATAGAGGGATAAGCGGCAGTATCATGGCGATTCGAATCTTACATGTAGTAGATACCCTCGAAACAGGCGGCCTCGAAACCGGTGTCGTCAACCTGATTTGTAACATGGCCCCCAGCCGTTTTAGCCATATTATCTGTGCTGTGCGCAATGTTGGAACGCTCGCTGAGCGTCTACCCAAAGACCGGACCACCGTGCTGCAACTCGAACACCCCAGCGGCAGGCTGCCTGTGCATACTCCTCAATTGCTGCAGATAATCCGAAAGGTGAAGCCCC
>JANWWB010000178.1 GCA_025056515.1 Anaerolineales bacterium | reverse complement strand
CCCGGGCAAAGATCTCTAAGTTTTTGCCATCGGGGTCAACGCGGACCAAAGTGGCATAGATCTCGTTGTCCTGCACGCAGACATTGCACGGCGCCCCCACGTTGAAATAGAGCTTGCCATCCGGGCCGAGCCGCAAATATTTCCACCCGTGCCACAAATCGGTCGGCAGCGTGTCGATCACCACTTCGGGTTTGGGCGGAGCCGAGAGCTTATGGGCGATGTCTTTAAAACGCATGATCTTGGACACCTCGGCTACATAGAGATCCCCCCGGTACACCGCTACGCCGTTAGGCATGGTCAACCCCTCGGCGAGCACATATCGGTGCTCGGCCTGGCCGTCGCCGTCCTCATCGCGCAGCGCATAGACTTTGCCGGCCTTCATGCTCCCAACATAAACCGTCCCGTCCTCGCCTAAGGCTAAGGAACGGGCATTGGGGACATCCTGCGCAAACAGCTCGATGCGGAATCCGGCAGGGAGCTTAATGAGCGCCAGCGGATCGTTTTCTGCCGCAGCGCCACACGCCCAGGCTATGGTCAACCAAACCAATGCCCTGATCATCGTTTCACCTTCCAGTTAAATTTGCTAACTTAAATCTACTTGAAATTTGCCTTTCCAGACCTAAATAGTCAACAGCTATTCGCTTAAGGAGGGTGAAACCTTTATGCTGCGCATTGTACTTTTTCTGGCGACCAACGTCGCCGTGCTCTTGATGATCAGCTTGGTGTTCCAGGTTTTAGGGTTGGGCGCTTTCTTAGACAGCCGGGGAGTGCACCTGAACTTGGAAAGCTTGTTGATATATTCAGCCCTGATCGGCATGTCGGGGTCTTTTATCTCCTTGGTACTATCCAAATGGATGGCCAAGACCTCGATGGGCGTGTATGTCATCGACCGCCCGCAGAACCAGACTGAAGCCTGGCTGGTAAGCACCGTGGAGAAACTCTCGCGCAAAGCGGGGATCGGGATGCCTGAGGTGGGAATTTTCCAAAGCCCTATGCCCAACGCTTTCGCTACGGGCATGGACAAAAACCACGCCCTGGTGGCGGTCAGCACCGGCCTGCTTGAGGCCATGAATCCTGACGAAGTGGAGGCCGTCTTGGGCCACGAAATCAGCCACGCCGCTAACGGCGACATGACGACTATGGCTCTCGTGCAAGGCGTGGTTAACACCTTTGTGTATTTCCTAGCCACGGTCATCGGCCACATAGTCGATCGAACTCTGTTCCGTTCTCAAGACGAGGAGGGCGGATACGTAGGCTATGGTCCTGGGTACTATGTCACCCAATTGGTGGCGCAGATGGTGTTGGGTATTCTGGCCACAATGGTGGTAATGTGGTTCTCGCGCTGGCGCGAGTTCCGCGCCGACGCCGGCGGCGCAAGGCTGGCTGGACGGCAAAAGATGATTTCAGCGCTTGAAGCTCTGCGCCGCGCTGCCGAGCCAGAGGACCTGCCTGGCGAATTTGCCGCTTTCGGAATCAATGGGTCGATTGGGCGGGGAATCGCGCGGCTGTTCATGAGCCACCCTCCGATCGAGGAACGAATCGCAGCGCTTCACAGGATGCGCGGCTGACATCCAAGCGAGGCGGCCTACCGGCCGCCTTTCTCTTTATGTCGAAGACAAATGACAACGTCCGCTTCTTCTATCGCTGCTTGCAGCCGCTTGAGAGAGGTGCAGGCTAACTTGGGCTGCCTGGCTGAGGCGATGTACTCTCGTCTAGAAGATCTGCCCGAGTTTTTGGCCGCTCGCAGAGGGTACAATCATCACCCTCTGTTTTACCGCTCAGCTTGCCGCCACCATAAATTTCAAACGCCCTTGCGGTAGGCGGCTTCAGCCGCCCGGCGTTGGTAGGCCAGATGCAACTGCTCTGAATAGGGCGAAAAACAATCTTGTTGTTCGGGAGGTAACAGCCGATTTTCGGTTTGTGGGCGATGGCGCTCGAGGCTACCGTCGGCC
>JANWWB010000126.1 GCA_025056515.1 Anaerolineales bacterium | reverse complement strand
ATAAACGGCAATCCGCAGGCAACGCAAACGAAAGTGGACGCGGTTCTTCCCATGTAGCGATATCCCATGCAACCAACATAGCCTGACCATCTGCTCCAGCGCGCGCATATACCAGCAAGAGAGGAAGGTCAGGGTTTTCGGTAAACGTCGAAACACACGAAGTAAGCCCTAGCAGCAAAAGGAGAGATGCCCAGAAAATGTGTTTCATATCTGCCCTCGCAAACGATCTTCGGTCTGCCGGCAATCGTGAAGACCCTTGGTCTATCATACGCGGCACAATCAAGGCTGTTGCGTGAAACATCCGAGTTCCGAATCTAGGGATGGCCGGGCCGAAAATACTTCTGAAGCAAATCGGAAAGGTCCACCTGCGTATGCGAAGCCAAGATGCGGAAGAAGTCCTCGTCCGAGGCGATCTTCCCGCTCATCTGAGCTGCATATTCTCGCAAAAAAGCGAAGAAGGCTTCATCGCCGAGCCGGGCGCGCAGGTCGCGCAGGAAGAGCGCGCCGCGCAGATACACTGCGTTGGTGTACATCTGCTTATCGTCCATATCGTAGATTCGAGCATCTACAAAACCCTGCGGGGCAAAATTTTCTACCCGCAAAGCCCACCACGCCTCCGCAACACCGGGATAATTCTGCTCGTAAAAGAGATACTCGCTATAGGTCGCCAAGGCCTCGTCTAACCAAGGCTCAAGCGCCGAGTCGTTGCCCACAAGCCCACGCCACCACTGATGGGCAGTCTCATGAACCGTGAGAGCTATCAGGTAGTTCAACTTTGTACCGTCGTCTTCCAGGTAAAAACGACGTCCTAGGTAGAACAAACCATCGTATTCCATACCGTCAGCGAACTCGGCCTGGACGATGGTCAGCGCCGGGTAGGGATACGGCCCGAATAGATGTGCAAAGGTCTCCAGTGCCAAGGCTGCTTCGTCCAGTACACGCTGCCCCTGGACTTCATCGGCAGGGAGGAAATAACTCGTCAAGGTGGTCGCGCCGACTGTACGTGAAGCCATCTTCCAACGGTCACTCACCGAGAAAGCAAATGTTCTTGCTCCCTGAAGGCGATAGACGTTTCGATCAGGTGCAACGGGCGCAGCGATTAACACCGAAGTTTGGGCTTCGGTTGGCAAAATACTGACGTCAAAATCTGCCGTCTCGTAAACCAGATGCTCGCCCACCTCACCCTTTTCATGCAGAACCCAGCCAACTCGATAGGGAACGATGAAGGGATACCAATCCACTAGATTCATTTGGCCGCTGCGATAGCCAAAGAGGTTGAAGATGTCTGCCGGAGGGAGATTCAGGGTGAAGCGGAGATACAACTCCAGCGATTCGCCTGCTGGCAGCGCCGGCCGCAGCCGAACCTCAAGCCTGCTTCCGTTCAAGGCATAACCACTTACGCTCGGAGCGGCAACCGTTTCCAACTTAAAGACCCCCTCTTGTCTGTTGGGTTCGACTGCCAGCACTAAGTTCTCTAAGGGAACGCCTGTGGTGTTGACGTAAGTAATATATTCGTCCACAACCAAGCTGCGATTGACGTAATCCAGCAGGACCTGCATCCGATAATGCGTCCGCGCCCCAACAGCTGGTGAGGAAGACGCGCTTTGGACGGTTGGACGAAAGAGCGATGGTGAGGGAAGAGGCGCCCATGGCGGGCCGAAGAGCGTGGGCGAAAGTGTGACAAAGGGATGGTAAGTGACGGTTGGAGCAAAGGAAGCAGGAGAGGCGGGCGTTTGAAGGCAGGAGGAGAGGAGAGAGAGAAGCGAGAATGCAGAACAGAAAAAGACAAAGGAAAAACGGCGCATAGTCAAGCGCGAGGGCGTTTCCAAAGCAGACCATCGCGTGGCGCAAATAGGAAGGCCAGCAGGAAGAACAAAGTCGCCGTTAGGACAATTGCTGCACCGGAAGCAATCCCAAGGTAATAAGAGACGTACAGTCCGATGATGCCAGAAATGGCCGCAAGCGCTGCGGCAAGCATCATCATGGACAACAGGCGGCGGGTGAGGAGCGAGGCAGTGGCCGCCGGCGTGACGAGCATGGCGACCATCAGCGCCACGCCAACTGTTTGCATGGCAACCGCTACTGTCACGGCAATCAAAATGAGCATGAGGTTATTTAAAGCCGTCACCGGCAGGCGAAGAGTCTGTGCAAGCACGGGGTCAAAGGAGATGACCAGAAATTCTTTGTAGAACAAGCCAAGTACCAACAGAACCCCTAACCCAAAGATAGCCATCCGGCCAAGACTTTGCCAACTGACGCCCAACACATTCCCGAAGAGGAAGTGGCTCAAATCCACGGCATAACTGCGAACGGTGGAGATAAGAGCAATCCCAAGAGCGAACATCCCGGCAAAGACAATGCCGATGGCCGTGTCTTCGCGGATGCGTCCGCGACGGGTGATGGCGCCGATTCCGAGCGAAGCGGCCACCGAAGTCCCAAGGGCCCACCAGAAGAGTGGCTCGCGCGCCCCGCCGCCGAGCAGGTAGCCTGCCGCCACGCCGGGCAAAATGGTGTGCGCCAGGGCATCGCCGAAGAAGGCCATGCCTCGTAACACAACATAGGTTCCGACCATGGCGCAGAGAATACCTGCCAACACAGCGGCCATCAGCCCACGCAACATGAAACTATACTGGAGGGGAGCCAAAAGCCAATCAAGAATCAACATATTCGTCTCCCTCACAACAAGAATCGGTGATCATGTGCCCCTCAGTGAGAGTCAGATGACCTCCGTAGGCGCGCACCAGCTTATCGGCCTGTAAGACCTGCTCTGGCGGTCCAAAAGCAATGAGCCTCCGGTTGAGGAGCAAGATGCGATCGAAATGAAGTCTTGCTTGCTCCAGATCGTGCGTGGCAACCATGACCGTCACACCACGTTGTTGGAGGTGCTCGAGCAAGGCAAGCAAGCTCTCCTGTGCGGGTGTGTCCAAACCGGTGAGCGGCTCATCCATCAGCATCAGTTCGGCCTCTTGGGCTAGAGCGCGGGCAATGAACATGCGCTGTTGTTGACCGCCGGAGAGTTCACCAATCTGACGTTTGGCTAGGTTAGCCAGGCCTACCGTCTCCAGCGCGGAGAAGACCAGGTCCCAGTCCTGCTTCCGAGGCCAACGGAAAAGCCCCAGTTTGGCGATGCGTCCCATCATCACCACATCGGCCACCGTGACCGGGAAACGCCAGTCTACCTGACTGCGTTGTGGGAGATAGCCGATGCAGACGTGTCCGCCTGGGCCGGACCCATAAACGGTCACCTCCCCCTCACTTGGGGGTAGCACTCCGGCCACGATTTTGAATAGAGTGCTCTTTCCTGCACCGTTCGGTCCAACGACAGCAACTCGCTCTCCGCTATGTAGGTGGAAGGTGATGTCCTCCAAAGCAGTGTGTCTGTCGTAGCGCAGGAAAACATGGGCTACATTCAGGATAGGTTGATCGGGAAGGTGAGGAACGTGAGGAGGCATAAGGTTGATAAACAAAGATCGCCGGGGTCGAGGCAAAGCTTGACCCCGGCCATGTTGGTAGGGGCAACTCGTTTACTTCAACGCCTCGACAATCGCTGTCACATTATAGCGCATAAAATCGAGGTAGGTTGGGGCTGGGCCTTGGGCGTCGGTCAGCGAGCCGTGATAGAGCTGGACAATTCGCACGCCGGTATCGGCAGCAATCTGCTTGGCTAGGTTCTGGTTGACATCTGCCCCAACAAAGATGGCCTTGACCCCATAAGTACGAATCTGATCTTCAAGAGCGGCTAGCTCTTGGGCGGATGGAGAAGCTCCTGTGCTGAACGAATGCGTGATGGTTCCAAGCTGCCTAAAACCATACTCTTCTGCAAAATAGCCGAAAACGGCGTGGTCGGCAACCAAGACGCGGTTTTCTGGGGGCACTTGCGCCACTTGTTCGCGAATCCAGGCATCAAGGGCGCGCAACTCGTTGGCATACGCCTCGGCATGAGCACGATAGACCTTGGCATGACGCGGGTCAGCTTTAGCAAGCGCAGTTGCAATGTTTTCCACCCAGATAAGGACATTATTTGGATCCATCCAGGTGTGCGGGTCACCGCCTTGATGGTGATGCATTCCGCCTTCATGGGAATGTTCTTCTCCCTCATGGGAATGTTCTTCCTCCTCATGCTCATGAGAATGTTCTATACCTTCTAAGGGCAGGAGTTCAATGCCTTGAGAGACCTCAACCAGTTTGTCCATAGCTCCGGCGCTTTTCAGGAGCGGTTCAAGGAATTCTTCCAAGCCTGCTCCGTTGGCGAAGACGATCTGGGCGTCTTCAATCGCTGCGACATCCTGCGGACGTGGTTCAAACGTATGAGGGTCGGTGCCGAGGGGCAGGAGGGTTGTCACCTGAACATACTCGCCGCCTACCTGCCGGACAACATCGGCGACCATTGAAGTTGTAGCGAGGACATGGAGTTTTTCGTTTGCTGAGGGCTTTCCACCTGTGCAAGCCGCAAGGAGCATGGTCACTAGGATAAGCAGAAGTGAGAAAAGACGCGTGTTTTTCATACGTTCTCCTTTGGTTCTCCTTTGTGAAATTGATATTCTTTTTCAATAAAATTGAGGGTTTTACAGGTCGGATAAATCATCCGACCTGTCAAGTTGACTTCTCAGGAGACGGCTCGATGACGACTACCCGCTTGTGGGAAACTTGCTATGAAAAACAGCCGAGCCAACAGCTAAGATTAGTAAAGTCAGGACGGTCAGGACGGCAAACGGGCGAACACGTTGCGGTGGTAAGCCACGCTTCTGACGTGACCTGCGTTGCTGACTATCGAGCATCACACCGGTTGCGGCGGCGGTAGGGATAGCAGCGCAGAACATACACATAGAACACCTCAGACAATGAATTTGATACTCACAAGGTCTCTCCTACAAGAGCTACGAGTCTGTCTGACAATCCCAACACAGGCCGTAGAGTTGCAACCAATGCGACCGGATTTCAAAACCGGTTTCCTCGCCAACGCGCTCAAACAACGCATCCAAATCATCCCCTTCGAAGAGAATCGCCCGTCTACAGCGCTCGCAAAGCAAGAGATGCTGATGTCCCTCGCCGGCGCGCAGGAAGGCCTGACAACTGTGTTCATGATGGACGCGCTGGATGAGACCCAACGCTTCGAGCTTCTCTAATGTACGATAGACGGTCACCAACCCCAAACGCCGGTCGCGTTTGCGAGCGGCATCATAGACCTCAATCGGAGTCAAGGCCCGCTCCGAAGATTGCATCACCTCGGTCACAGCGCGGCGCGCGGCGGTGATGCGATAACCGGCCGCTTGTAGTTGCTCAAGCCAGGGATTGTCCACCATTGAGATACCCTTACTGAAAATCCTTTTCAATTATCCATAGGTTCATGGGATTTGTCAAGTATGCCAGCCTCAATGGCAGGTCAATCTTGTTCCTCAAAGGTATCGAGTCGGTTGTCCTGGACATAGCCCGGTGCATAGAGGGGGAGAAGAGAGATTTTCTCCTTGCCTTCTTCTGCCCAACAGTGTGGTAGAATTTCGCCCACGATGGTCAAGATTATCCTACGCAAACAAGAATTTGAAGTTCGTCCGGGTATGACGCTGCGGGATGCGCTCAAGCAGTGCAAGATCCTGCCCGAATCGGTCATTGCAACGCGGAACGGCGAAGTCATCACGGAAGACGAGATTCTTAAGGACGGCGAAGTCATCAAACTGGTTGCTGTGATTTCAGGTGGATAGGCTTTGAGCGCGCTACTTGAGCGGAGGAAGCGATGAAATGCAAAAAATGCGGACAAAAGGCAGCAGTCAACATGCCGCAACACCGCCTGGCGCTGTGCAAGGAACACTACCTGGAATGGATTCCCGAACAGACCGAGCGTTTTATTCGTAAATACCGCATGTTTACCTATGCTGATCGCGTTTTGGTGGCTGTTTCGGGCGGCAAGGACTCGCTTTCGCTGTGGGATATTCTCTGGCGGCTTGGTTATCGAGCAGATGGTCTATACATTGCCCTGGGGATTGATGAGGGCATTGGCTATTCTGCCGAATCGCAACGTCTCACAGAACAATTTGCCGCTGAGCGCGGCCTGAGGCTTCATGTGGTAGATGTCCGCGCCGAGACGGGTAAAACCATCCCGGAATGGGCAGCTCTGACCCTGCGTGGGCGCGAGAAACCCTGCGCTGTCTGTGGGCTGGTTAAACGTCACGAAATGAACCGCATCGCCCGCGACCTCGGCTATGATGTCCTGGCTACGGGGCATAATCTTGATGATGAAGTCGCCGTGCTCTTTGGCAACACGTTGAACTGGGCGGTTGGTTACTTGCTCCGGCAGGGACCAGTGCTGGAGGAGCGGGATGGCCTGGCGCGCAAGGTCAAACCACTCTGCCGCTTCTACGAGCGAGAAATGACCGCTTATGCCTTGTTGCGCGGAATAGAATATATTTACGAGGAGTGCCCTTTCTCGGTTGGCTCCACATCCATCCAGTACAAGGAATGGCTCAATCAACTGGAGAACGAACGGCCGGGGACGAAGCTCTCGTTTTACTTGAGCTTTCTCGAGGCAAAGGAGAAAGGATTGTTCGCCCGCCCTCAGGAAGAGGGTGAATTACATCCCTGTCGGCGTTGTGGTCAACCGACTTCTGCGCCGGACTTGTGCGCTTATTGTCGCATGCTAGAAAAGGCTCATCCGATTCCGGCAGAACAGGTGGAATGACAGATGTTTGTCTGATTGCATGATGTACCTTCTCGCACAATACGGAACACTAGCTGCAGAGGCGGAGCGCAGGCTAATGGAGGCCAAACACTTTTCCAACTTTGCTTACTCACCCGAATCACCGACCGGTTATCTTGATGAAGAACCGGTTTCGAGTGCTTGGCTAAGTCGATGAACGGTCCGTTAGCTGACGAGCGGCTAGGCAAGTGCCATTTTGGGGCGGACTTGTTCTTTGTTCCATACTGCGCAGCCCCACCGGGCATTTGCCGGCGGGAGCGCTGGGAGAGGGACGAACGCCAGTCTTATCTGATAGCCCTTGGCGAGTTCAGCCAGTATAATCTCTCAATCTCTCATCCTAGCCCTTGACATTCAAAACAGTTGTTGCGAGGCGGCGCAGCCGCCGAAGCAGTCTCCCAGATCATTCGGAGGACTTTGTAGTCTGGTACTGGGCCAGGGCCTTGCCGCCTTCAAAGGCTCATGACGACGCATGCATTCTGAGTTTTCCAAATCTTTGCAACAGAGCAGATAGCCGTTCAAAAAATAGGTGTCTCAACGTTGATATCAATGCTCTG
>JANWWB010000003.1 GCA_025056515.1 Anaerolineales bacterium | reverse complement strand
ACAACAACAGTCGGGTTCTCCATTGCCGGCTCACGGATGATGCGTCCGGCGTAGAACGCCATCGTCAGGCTCTTGCCCGAGCCTTGTGTGTGCCAGACGACGCCGATGCGTCGGTCTCCCGGTTTGCCGCCGGGTTTGCGCCCAGCCTCGTAGCGGCCGAGTTCTTCAGCCGTGCGATCGGCTCTTGCCAGTTGAGCGGCACGGAGGGTTTCTGCCACCGCCACCTGCACGGCGTGAAACTGGTGGTAACCCGCCATCTTCTTGGCAAGCCGTCCGCTGCCGTCATCCTCGAAGACGATGAAGTCACGCACCAGATCGAGGAAACGCCGTTTGTCGAACAAGCCTTCAAGCACCACCTGCAACTGGGGCATTGTCTCCGGCGCGAGCGTTTCGCCGCTGATGGTGCGCCAGGGTTTGAACCACTCCCGCCCTGCGCCCAAGGGGCCGACCCGCGCTTCGACCCCGTCGGAGATAACCAGCACCTCGTTTGTTGCAAACAATGAGGGGATCTCCACCTGGTAGGTCTGGAGCTGTTGGTACGCCGTCCAGATCGTGGCGTTTTCATCGGCAGCATTTTTCAGTTCAATAACTGCTATCGGCAAGCCGTTGATAAACAGCACTATGTCGGGGCGGCGGCTATGTCTGTTTTCCACGACAGCGAACTGGTTGACCGCCAGCCAGTCGTTGTTCTCAGGGTCGTCAAAGTCAAGAACGCGTGCTTGTGCGCCGCGAATGGTGCCATCTGCGGTGCGGTATTCCACCGTTACACCATCAACCAACAGGCGGTGCATGGCGCGGTTGCGCTGAAGCAGGTCGGCCCCTTCGGGTCGTGTGAGTTTACGGTAGGCATCGTCCAGCGCCTCGGCAGGCAGGTCGGGCTTCAGTCGGGCGAGCGCGTCGCGCAGACGCTGTGCCAGCACCACCTCGCCATAGTCGCGCCGCTCGGCGGCAGGCATGTCCGGCGCGATGTCTGGTCCGTGCACCACACGCCAACCGAGGGCTTCCAGCCAGGCGAGGGCGGCGGATTCGACGGTGGATTCAGAGAATGGTATTACTTGACCCGAATTACTCATCTAAACCAAACCTTGAAACTATAATTTCAGCTTCACGCTCGTACGTATCCGCCAATTCTCTTAGTGTGACTGCCAGACGAGAGTATCCATTCTCCTCGACGGCATCGGCACATGCCCGATATTTGGCCGCAAGCTCTTTTTCTGGCTTTCCCGTTGGGTCAATCCAGTGCGCGCTGCGCGAGTTGTACAGTGCCGTGCGGAATCCATTGCGCATATTCTCGGCTTCCTTTCCATTGAGAACCTCTGCAGCAGAGCGATGGATCCACAGTCCATCTGGATCCGCAGGCACATGAATGAGCACTTGACCTACCACCTCCATCGCGATTTCTAAATGCCCTGTCTTGGCACACTCTTCCTTAACAACTTCTAACCATTCTTTGAAAGCCTCACCATCGTATGACTTGTCTTTGAGAGGACCAGGCGGGATACGCCATCCGCTTAGCAAGCGATACGCGTGAGTTGCAATGTTTTTGTCTTGCTCGGTTACCTCCTCCGTCCGGCTTTTTTCGTGCTTGGAGCGAAACACAAGCCGAATCACCTCGCAGAAGAACTGTGGGTCGTTGGCTAGCCGCTGCCAGAGCAATTTTGGAAAAGCACCATGATGCCCATCTAAGAGAGGGAGGTATACCCACTCCACACGGAAGAGGTCCTCCTGATTCGTGGTCGGATCATTCTGCAACCATTTAATGATTTCAACAGTCTCGTAACTATTTCTTGCCTCAGTACCTTCCGATGACTTGAGCGCCTCAAGCAAAACCTTGACAGCCCTTTCGGTGTCGAACGGTTGCCTGTCGTGCAGCATCCTGTAAAGGCAATGGAGCGCCGCATAAGGCCTTCCATAATGGAGCAGTTGATCCACGGCATGAGAGATGTCTCCTTTCGCTTCGTACGCATTCGCAGTCGTTTGTCTCCAGTAAGCCGCTTGATCTCCCCCAAGAAGGTGCTCTGCACGTTGCCACGTGTCTGAAGTAAACGGCAAGAAGGTAAGAAATCGCCCGATCTGTTCGGGGGTCCAGCGCGAGGTCTCGATGCTGTCAACCCACGGCCAACTCCGATTCCAGAACCTGCCCACCACGAATCCTCCCGCGAGCTGGACAAGCGACTCCTGGTCGGACTCGAGTAAGTCAGGTAAAATCTCTACGTCAGCATCTGGACTTGCAATAGCGCCAAATGCAATACCAACGCGCCAAGGCGACTGGACTGCCTTGGCAAAGGCAATCACCGCAGCTATCCCACCATCAGCAGCAACCTCCTCTACGGCCTTTTGACGCCGAACCTCTAAGCCTTTCCACTGCTCTTCATAGCTGCCCTTATCTTCATAAAGATCGAAATCATACTCGCTGAAGAGTCGTTGATGCCGAAGGAAAGGGGCATTTGGCGCTAGCTTCTTAGTGAGAGCAGCAATCTTACTGACCTGTTCCGGCTCCATCGCCCAAGTTGCATCAGCAAACTTCTTGTGTTTCGTAACTAAGTCGACGAGCTTGTTCCATAAGCGTAGCCTGTCGCCTTCCGGGTAGGCCAGCACTGTGTCAGAATCGAGGTATTCCAAAAGGTGGTCGTGCGCGGATTGGGGTAAAGTTCCAAGGTGACCGATCAGTTCAGTAAGCTTCGTCACGTCTTTCTTTGCTTCGTTGGTCGTAAACTCCGCATAAGCCGATACCTGTTCCCAATATTCGCTTCCTGTGACGCCCTGCTGCCAGTCGTCTGGGATGGTCGCCCGCCATGCTGGCCTGCGCGTTCCGAGTGAGACTGGATCAATGTGCGGAAGGAGGCTTACAAGCAGCTTCCATCCAACGTCTGGAAGTTCGGCAAGCAGGGCCTTTATTGCTGCCACACGCTTGGGTATTGGTGCGCATGTCTGCGGTAGCCACGGTAGCAGAATGGTGGTAAGGGAGTTGGCAGGCCGGTTTGCCCAACGCCCGCCGGGATCCCGCGCAGCAAGTTGTCCTAAGCAAATCACCACGCGGCATAGATGGTCTGCGTCCCATGCCAATGTCTCCAACGCCCATAACAAGCCGCACATATAGGTTCGACCAGTAATACCGCCTGTTTCCTGTGCAAACAATTCATCAAATGGGCAAGGATCTTTCTGCAAAGCGCTCTCGACCGCATCTAAGAATTCACTTGGCGCTGCTTCCGCGAGCAATGGCAGGAGATCATTCAAGCTGGCCCACCGCACCCAGTCAGCATCTGATAGAATTTCACGAACTGCCAGAACTGCTGTCTCCTCGGCCTTTCCCGAGCTGCACGATGTCAGCGCTTGGGGATGACTTCCGAGTAGTGCCAAGGACTCTGCAAGACCGTTGCGCAACGGGCAGGAGTGTTTCAGCACCTTTCCGTAGATACTGGCCATGTATCGTTCGTCGGGCGGCAGCTCAAATTGCGGATCCGGCTCCTGCAACACCGAAACAGCGACCGTCTTGAATTGCTCCAAGTGCTCATCAAAAAGCCTTGGGCCCAGCGCATACCAGCCTTCATAACGCGGCAGGAACTTCCAGATTCCATCTTGGTGAGTCAGAGGGGGAGATGGGCGAAGCGCGATATCGCGCATCGTCTCGATCCACTGCTTGTAAGATTTTCCCGAAAGAGACTCCACAACCTTACGGTCTGCTTCCGATGACTTACACC
>JANWWB010000051.1 GCA_025056515.1 Anaerolineales bacterium | reverse complement strand
ACCCTGGCACGCATCTTGCAAGGAGCCGGTCTGCAGGTCACAACTGCTGCGAGCGGTCATGAAAGTCTTGTCCTCTTCCAACAACATGCATTTGACCTGGTATATCTGGATATTCGCCTCCCCGATCTTAGTGGAATGGATGTTCTCAAACACATTCATGCTGTGCGACCTGACTTACCGGTCGTCTTATTTACCGCCCAACCTGACCTGCAAACAGCCCTAGAAGCGCTCCGGCATGGCGCAGCTGATTACTTGCTTAAACCCTTGCACCCGAATGATTTTCTCCAACGTACACAGACGCTTCTAGCCCATCACGCCCTCGAACGGAGGAAACGACAGCTTCGCGAACAAATTGCATCTTTACAAGCTGAACTAGACCGACTAGAACAAAACGACTCGGCTGATACTCAAACAACTTTAAAGTCCCCGCCCGAGAAGAGATATTTGCAAAAAACAAACATCACGCTAGATGTATACACACAACGTGTGTTTTGTAGCGAGCAAGAAATTGAACTTCCACTCTCAGCTTTCAACTATTTGGTTGTTCTCATGCGTCATGCTCCGGAAGTGGTTGACTATTTGACCCTAGTGACTGAAGCGCAAGGCTATCAGGTTGACATACGAGAAGCGCAAGAGCTGGCCAAATGGCATATTTACCAGATTCGACGCTCGTTAGAAAGCTATAAATGTTCTTGTTTGCGTATCGTCAACGTGCGTGGAATCGGCTATCGGCTGGTTACCAACTGAAAAAATTGCCCATACGGAGCGCACGATTTGAGCGCACGATTTGGATCATACGTTTGAAACTTAGGGGGACAACCAACTTTCTCTAACGTTTCCAACCCATTCCAAACCACTCTTGTCCAAAGAATGACCAAAATAATTATGTGAACGACTCTCTTGTCGCTTGATCGATCAGCCTTTGTTCGATTGACGAACAAACCTATACACATAAACAATCAAGACGCAAAAAGAATAGCACCAGGCAGGTAATATGACTTCCGATTCTTCTGTTCCTTCATCCGAATTGATCGAGGGGCGAATCCTGATCGTAGACGATAACCCCGGGACAGCTGAGACCTTAGGGCGTGCCCTGGCGCGCATTAACCCTAAATGGGAAGTCCTTGCTGCGAATAACGGCAATCAGGCTATCCAACAACTCCAAGGGCGCTCAATCGACTTGCTGATCACCGACTTGATCATGCCGGGGATGGATGGTTTTCAGCTGATTGAACAGTTGCGTCAGCAATCGCCCGGAAATCGTTTTCACTCCATCATCATCACCGCCTATGATATTCCCGGCTTGCGCGAAAGCGCACGACGCATGAAAGTCAGCGAAGTCTTAATCAAGCCCTTCTCTCCGGAACGGATTTGCCAGTTAGCTCAACGCTTGCTAGATAACGTCCAGCCAACTACTCCTTTAGCTGCTCCACAAAAGTCGGAAGCTCGTTTCAAAATCCTCGTTGCTGATGATAACCCAAACAACCTTGCTCTATTACTACGTTACTTACAACAAGAAGACTATGATTTGTTGACTGCATCCGACGGCCTAGAAACCCTGCAAACATTGCATACAGAGCGTCCCGATTTGGTATTGCTTGATGTGAGCATGCCCGAAATGGACGGATTTCAAGTTTTAGAGCGCGCACAAGCCGACCCAACGCTTAAACACATCCCAATCATTATCGTGACGGCTGCTCGGTTGGACCCGGTGGATTTGCAATATGCTCTCAACCTAGGAGCCGCAGACTACCTCACCAAACCATTCGACCGACGCGAATTGGTGGCTCGTGTCCGCGCTCGGCTACGCGACAAAATCAACTGGGACGTAATGCAACGACGCCAAAAAGAATTGAATCTATTGCTGGACATAGCACAGCGAGTCAATCAACCACGCGACGTCCCGGCTTTATCCGAATTCCTTCTACACCGCACTGCAGAAACTCTAGACGCCTGGCAAGCTTGCTTATGTATCCAAACCCCTAAAGAGACGTTCGTTCAAATCTGGAACAAGGATTGGCCTCAGGTCACTGACCAAAAAGCTCCTCGTCCTGAATGGCTTCCGCTTCTGGACTGGCAATTTCGCCATCCTGAAGGTGTTGTTATTGAAAATGTACGCCAGCACTCAGATTGGCCTCTCACACCAGGAGACTTATCGCATTCGGCCGTCCTAGCCTTCCTACAACCTCAGCACACTCTGCGAGGATTTCTAGCCCTCACACATGAGAAAAAGGGTTACTTTGAAGACGAACACCGCCGGCTTCTACAGACCATCTTGCAATTGGTAAGCCAACCGTTAGCAGAAGCTTGGAACTTGCAGATAAATGGTCAGTCCACTCCACCTACAGAAACAACGGAATGAAGTCCTTCCTAGCCTCCTCCGAATCTGCGCTCGATTTTGCATCCCGGCAAAAGCCAAACATGGACGGTCGAGAAACATCGACCTACAAGCCTGTCTTCTTCATAAAACGCGTCCATTCTTTTTTTAGAAAGGATACAACAATGAACCGCTGGTTTGTTTTCACCCTCTTAACCTGTTTTCTTCTCCTGGTGGTAGGGGTAGCGTGTGAATCGCAGGCTTCTCAAACCTACCGGCGCGTTTCACAGCCGATGTTCCAAGCAGGCGATATCCTTCCCAAGCCCACCGGCGAAGTCATTCTAACGGTCAGTGGGAAAATTGGCAGCCGAAACAGTGGTGACCTGTTGCTCCTAGATATGGAAACTCTCGAAAAATTCGGTTTGGTGGAATACGAACTCAACGACCCTTGGCTGAAACGTGTAGTCACCTACCGCGGCGTGTTAATGAGCGATTTCCTCGAAATCATTCAGGCCGCAGAGGATGCAGAACTGGTCCATTTTGTCGCCTTGGATGACTACGAAGTAGACATTACTCTCCAAGAAATCCGGAAATGGCCCATCCTGCTAGCCACTCAAGCCGATGGAAAATACATGGCCGTCAGCGAAAACGGTCCAACTCGGATTATCTTTCCCTTTGATCAATTCCCGGAAATTGACCAAAGCGTGTATCGAGATCTGATGATTTGGAATATCGAGAGCATGGAGGTTCGATGAATACCAGAGACCTACCCCGCTGGAGACCATCTTTTCTACAAATGTTTGGGATTGCGATCCTGCTCTTGATTGCATTCGGCTTTACATTTTTGATGTTTCGCGAATATTCGCTTTGGCGCAACAGCACAGAATTTTTCAATGACCAAGCAGAAATTTTGATCACCTTAAGCAACATCCAACGCCACACGAATCTGCTCTTTGCCTATACGATGAGTTGGTTGAGCGATCCCACAACAGGACAGGAACAAATCGAAAGGCAACGCGCTTTTCTCAGCTCTCAAATGCGCGTCCTCTTGCCTTTACTTCCTCCGGGAAGTGAAGTTCTTGAGAAGATGAGCGCCTTCCAAGCAGAATTAGAGGCCTATGACGACTATATGCTTTCCCTAGGTGTATCTCCGTCCCTATCAAAGCGCTTGCAAGCACGTCATGATCTTCAAGAACAGTTCCGCCGAATGGATGAAGAACTGGTAAAGCGCGCTTATGATATCCAAGAGCGAAATTTTGTTCTTGAGTTCAGCGCTCTGCTCCAACAGCAAACAACTTCCCGCTTGCTCCTGCTTGCGAGCGGGATCGTTTTCATCCTAGTCATTAGTACCTCCGGCTTCTTATATCTACGAATCGAACGAAACACATTTCTACTACGAAAGAGCCAACTTAGGGAGCTAGAAACTGCTCTCGCCAACCGAACTCGAGCTTTGCAACTCGCCGCTGAAGTCAGCCAGCACATTTCTGCCCTACGTGACCAGGCCAGTATTGTCCATGAAGTCGTTGAACAGCTCAAAAATGCCTTCAATTACTATCATGCTCATATTTACCTCTGGGATCCCAACCAAGAAAACTTGGTTATGGTTGGCGGGACGGGCGAAGTAGGGAAGACCTTGTTGGAACGCGGCCATCGTATCCCTCGTGGAAAAGGTCTGGTTGGACGCGCCACAACAACCGGACAAGCTGTCTTGGTGCCTGATACAAGCTTGGATCCGGATTGGCTTCCTAATCCTTTGTTACCCGAAACACGCGCAGAGATAGCTGTTCCTATTGTGGTAGGCGAGCGCGTTCTGGGAGTTCTTGACGTGCAAAACGACCAAGTGGGCAGTCTAAACGAACTGGACGTTTTGCTCATCTCTACGGTAGCCGATCAAGTTGGCATTGCTTTGGAAAACATTCGCGCAACCGAAGAAGTACAGAACTTGCTAAACGATTACCAGCAGCTCATCGAATATTCCCCAGTCGCAATTGCTATTCTGGACGCTGAAAATGGGGTGTTTGTACAAGCCAATCCGCCGATGTTGGAATTGTTTGAATTAGGTCCTGAGGCCATTGGAACAATCGGCCCAATTGCGCTCAGTCCCGAATACCAGCCAGATGGCCGCCCTTCTGCAGAAGCGGCTCGTGAAAGAATCCAACAAGCTCTACAAGAAGGGACTGCTCAATTTGAGTGGATACACTGTTCGGCTGGTGGGAGGGAGTTCCGCGCAGAAATACGCCTAACGCCTGCTCCCAGCCGTGCCGGCAGACCTATGCTTAGCGCCGTGATTACAGATATTACAGCCCGTTACGAAGCCGAACAAGAAACGCGTCGTCGAGCCGAACTTCAAGCTGCCCTCAACCGTATTGGGCAGGCAATCGTCAACACAACCACCACCGAAGCAGCAATCCAAGTTGCAGCGCGTGAGCTCGGTCGAGAACTGGGCAAGAAACGTGTCTATATCCAACTTCAGTCTCCAAATGTTTCTTCGGTTGGTGAGATTGGGAGATCGTAGGAGCAAACATATGTGGCGTTTCTATTGCTATATTTTTCTACTTTTCGGACTGGTAGCTTGCGCTGCAGTTCCTACCCCTGAGAATATACCAACTCAGGAAGTAACTGCAGAATTCTCAGGGCGAAAAATACTGTGGGTTGATTCTTACCACGCCGGCTATGAATGGTCGGATGGGATCGAGCGCGGTTTGCGTTCCATCCTAGAACCGAGCGGGGCACAACTTGAAATTTTCCGTATGGATACAAAGCGCAATCCAGACCTGTGCCAACAGGCTGGTCAACAAGCTTGGCAAACGATTCAAACCTTTCAACCCGATGTCGTGATTGCGACCGATGATAACGCCCAAAAGTGCCTGGTTCTCCCTTACCTAAAAGGAACCGAGCTACCTGTCATTTTTGCCGGCGTCAACTGGAGTGTCAGTGAATACAAGTATCCGGCTCCGAATGTGACCGGCATGATCGAGGTGGATTTAATTGACCGATTGATCGAAATGGTGTCGCCTTATGCCCGTGGTTCGCGTATCGGCTTCATTTCAATAGATACAGAGACCGAGCGTAAAATTGCCGGCATCTATAATTCTCGTTTTTTCAATGGTGCCATGAATGTTTACTGGCCTAAAACGCAAACCGAATTTATGGAACTTTTCTTGCAAGCACAACAAGAAAACGACATCTTGATTGTGTTAAATAATGCTGGCGCTCCCGACTGGGATGAAACCACCATGAAGACATTTTTCCGTGAACACACGACCGTTCCTACGATCTCCGTCAACCCTTGGATGGCCCCCTACGTCTTGGCTACGCTGGCCAAGTTACCCGAAGAACAAGGAGAGTGGGCTGCCCAAACAGCCTTACAGATATTGCAGGGGACTCCGGTGAACCAGATTGCAATCGCCCAAAACAAACGTGGCCGCTTGATCCTTAACTTGTCTTTAGCAGAAAAATTGCAAATCATCCTACCTCCCTCTCTCTTAAAAAATGCAGAGATTATTCAATAGGTGAGGTGTACTAAAAAACTGCTCTACCGCGTGCTTTTAGAAGTTTCCTTGGTCAAGACTCTGGTGAGCATTTGAACTGTGAAATTTTTCGTGGAGTCGAATATGCAGATCATCAATTACTTCCGTTCTTCCCTACGACGCCAAATTTCGGCGGGTGTTGGTCTTATCGTCCTTTTGAGTTTTGCAATCTCTGCTTTGACTTTAATTCAGCTGAACCAAATTCAGCCACTTTCCGCGAAAATCTACCAGGATAGTATCTTGCAACAGCAGGGGCAACACATCCTCCTGCACTTAATTGCACTGGACGCCCACTTAGAAAAATATATCCTCTTCAGAAATGCAGAACAGCGCGAGAACGTATTCAATGAAATGCAAGGATTAGAACAAGCCATTCTCGAAATCGGGAAGGTCGATGATCCTGAAGTAGCAATCGTTCAAACACGACTAGCTTCGCTCTTCTACATGAACCTTAGACCTCAAGTACAAAGTTTACTCGATGCCCCTTCTCTTTCTGTCGGTGAAACCAATCGCCTGACTGTGCAAATCTTCTCCTCCCTTGATGCTCTTCGACAGGAACAACAAGCTCTCTCCGAGTTCTTAGCAGACCGTATCCGTCAATCTTCAGAACGACAAACGCAAATCGCCAATCGCGTCCAAGTTCAAACCGTGCTGGCAAGCGTTGTGAGTGGTATAGTCGTTTTGGGCATCCTCATACTCCTGCAACTCAGCCTCAAGCAAATTACTCTCTTGACAGAAGCAGCTGCTGCTATTCAGAAAGGCAACCTAAGCCAGCGCGTACCCCTCAAGAGCCAAAACGAATTGGGTTTACTGGCGAATACATTCAACACGATGGCTGAAAGCTTACAAAGCCTCGTTACTTCCTTGGAACAACGGGTACAAGAACGTACAAAAGCATTACAAACTTTGCTGGAAATCAGTCGCCGCCTCTCGGCCGCAACCGACCCGAATATGCTTGCTACAGACGTAGTAAAAGAGCTACAAGCCGCCTTTGGCTACTATCATGCCCACATTTACTTTCTGGACAAGACAACAGGCAACTTGATAATGGCCGGTGGCACCGGAGAAGCCGGAGCTGCCATGCTGGCCGCAGGTCACACAATCCACCGTGGACAAGGTTTAGTTGGCCGAGCTGCTGCGACCAAAACCCCCATCCTTGTACCGGATGTCTCTCAGGCTATCGGTTGGCTACCCAATCCTTTGTTACCGGAGACAAAATCTGAAGCTGCTGTACCTATCCTTTTGGGCGAGCAAGTTCTAGGGGTACTCGACGTACAACAAAACCGAATCAACGGTTTGACCGAAGACGACGTAGCCCTACTGCAGTCCGTAGCAGCTCAGGTGGCCATTTCTCTGCAAAACGCTCAAATCTACACGGAATTAGCGACGCGAGCCGAACTAGAGGCCACCATCAACTATATCGGGCAGCGCATTCAAAACACTCACACCATACAAGAAACTTTACAGACTGCTCTCCGTGAAACCAGTCAAGTTTTAGGCGCTAAGCGCATTTTGATCAAGCTCGTTGCGCCGTTTGAAAGAAAACAGATTAACTAAGAGATTCCCAACAAGTTTCTCCTTCAAATTCCATCCTATAGAAAAGAACGTTTGCCAACTCATCCTGAATTGATATCGCTTACCGTAAAAGAAGTTGTAAAAGGATATGCCATGAAAGCTCGTTCCTCTCGTTTTCGCAATCTTTTTCTCTCCCTCATTGCCCCGCATCCACAGATTCAAGTTCCTTTCCTCTACCGCCAAGCACAAATTCATGCAGCAATTTCACTTTCCCTTTCTGTTATTGCTTTCATCGTAGCCGTTATCAGCTTCAGTGTTGCTCAAAATCTCACTTCCCTGGTCGTAGCAGCATTGGTATTTTCTGCTTTGACCTTTCTTGCCTACCTTTTGAGCCGAAGCCCGCGCTTTCAAATTTCTGTTTGGATCTTGTTAGCCGGCTTTCTAGGAATAGCTTACTTCGCCTCGCTGCGTGGTCCATATCCTGCCTTGTTGATTGTCCTGACGTTCAGCACCTTATATCTCATAACCAATCTTCTGCCTCTGAAATGGATGTCTATCGTTATTTATCTGAACGCATTGTTAATCACACTGATTGCTCTGCTTTTCATTCGTAATATTACATCCTCTGAGATGCTTACCTCTCTGCTTGGCGTCTTCACAATCGGTACACTGACTCTGCTGTTTGCCTGGTATCGCAATAATCTGGAACAAATCCGTCTAGAGGAGATTTACAAGGTACAAAAAGTCATCGAGGAACGCGAACGACAACTGGAGGTCCTTCAAACAAAATTGCAAATACGGTATACCGAAATCCAATTTGCCGCTGAAGTAGGCCGGACTATCTCCCAAATACGCGCACTCGATGAATTGCTCGAAAATGCTGTTGAGCGTATCTGTGAGCGTTTTGGGCTCTATTATGTACAAATTTATCTTGTAAACCCCTCCCAAACCTACCTTGAGTTGTATGCAGGATCAGGAGAGGTCGGAAAGATACTTAAATCACGCCGTCACCGTTTGCCTTTAAATACCACATCTATTAACGGCACGGCTGCTGTTGAGAAAAAATCTCAGGTGATCACCGATACGCGCCGAAGCTTGATCTTCAAGCCCAATCCTCTTCTTCCTGAAACCCGAGCAGAAATGGCTGTACCCCTGATTGTAAGTGACCGCGTCCTTGGCGTCCTGGATATGCAAAGCCGAGAGCCCTACTCACTCACAGAGGAGATGCTTCCCGCTTTTGAAACGCTGGCAGGTCAACTGGCAATTGCTATTCAAAACGCCCGCTTGCTTGTCGAAGCAGAACAAGCTCGGCGCGAGGCTGAAACATACGCTCGCCGCCTAGAACGCCAAAGCTGGCAAGAATACTTGGACAGCATCCATCAACCGGAACAGATTGGTTACCTGTTCGAGCAAAATCAGGTACTGCCGCTTGCAGATTCTACGCCGGAAGACTTGCAAGGCCTGAGCATCCCCATCACCATCGGACAAGAACAAATCGGTTCCATGATTGTTGAGCTCGAAGAAAATCAGCCAACACCACAAGCCATCGAGTTACTTCAGGCTGTTTCGCGCCGGGTAGCTGAACATCTTGAAAACTTGCGATTGCTGGAAAACGCTGAACGGTATCGCCTACAAGCAGAAGAAGCAGCCCGTCGTCTCACGCGCGAAGGATGGGAGAAATACCTGCAAGCCAAAGAAAAGGCCAGTCCACTTGGTTATCTGTATGACCTAAAAGAGACCAAACCACTCTCTGAACCTATCTCTCTACCCCAACAAAACGTTCTAAACGCTCCGCTTATAGTCCAACAAGAAAAAATCGGTCAAATAACCATTCTGGACGCGATAGACGATTTGTTTGCAAAAGAATTGGTAACGACCATCGCCGAACGCTTAAGTGACCATTTGGAAAACATCCGCTTGCTCGAAGAAACGCAGCGCGGTCAAATAGAGCTCGACCGACGCGCCAGGCAGCTCCAAGCCGTTGCTGAAATCAGTACCATCGCTTCACGCGAACAGGAAATTCAGAGCATCTTAAGAACAGTAGCTCAACTAACCCGTCAGAAATTCAATCTTTATCACACTCGCATTTACATCTACGACCCCAGACATGAAACCTTGCGCGCAACAGCCTTCGGTTGGGCAGAAGGGGTAGACGAAAATCTGATAGATGAGACCATCATCCCCCTAGCCCAGGAACAATCCTTGGTTGCTCGCGCAGCTCGTACTCGACAGTCGGTGGTGGTCAATGATGTTCAGAGCGATGCCGGCTGGTTGCCTAATCCTCTCCTCCCCGCAACGCGCGCTGAGTTGGCTATACCATTGATTATCGGGGATGAGCTGCTTGGCGTACTAGATGTGCAATCTGAGCATGTCGGCGCCTTTAGTCAAGAGGATATCGACATCCAATTGACCTTGGCCGCTCAAGTTGCGACTGCTCTGCAAAATGCTCGCAACTATGAACGAGCACGACGGCAAGCCGAGCGCGAAGCTCTGCTCAACGCTATCAGCCAGAAAATCCAAAGCGCTACGACTGTGGAAGCAGTATTGCAAATTGCTGCTCGAGAACTTGGCCGCGCTCTGAATGCTCCACGCACCATCGTCCAGCTCAGTCTCAAAGAGTCATAAACTCACACAACCATGAACGAAGACCGCCTAAGATATCGTCTCCAAGAACTATTCGACGAGATTGAAAAGCTACTGCTTCACCCAGATCCTGACGTGACATTGATGCGGCAAGAGCTTGCCTCTTTGCGCGCCCGCGTAACAGAACTGGAAACTCAAATCGAGCAGTTGCAGACGGTTGAGCACTATCGTCAACGCTACCGTTTCCTAAGTCCAACTTCACCTGTGAGTATTTACGAAAAAGAAGTCATTGGTTACGTGTGGAGCAACGGCAAGCTGGAACCATTGCGTCTCGCCCCTCTTTCTAATCTGAATATCCATGGGGCCTTCTATACTCCTCTGACCGCTGAAAATAAGTCCATCGGCGCTATCCTTGTGGAACCTCCCCATCAACAGAGTTGGTCTTCTGAGGAAATCACCCTGACCGAAGCCTTAGCGCGTCAAGTTGCTCTTCAAATTCAAAATTTGCGTTTGCTGCAAGCCGCAGAACGCGCTCGCATTGAGGCACAAGCAGCCACGCGGCGCTATGTCCATGAAAGTTGGGCTAACTTCTTGGATGCTATTCACCAAAACGAACGGATTGGCTTTCTATATGACCAGACTGCGGTAGAGCCGCTCGAAACAGTTCCTGAAGAGGTTGATTTCAAAACAAACATACAAGTTCTTGAAGAATACATTGGTCAAATTGCCGTTCAGGCTGACCCAGAATACCCATTGACAGAAGAGGATAAAGCTTTTATCCATGCTCTTAGTCGCCAACTAGCCCAGCAAACAGAAAACCTTCGCTTGCTAGCCGAGGCCACACGAGCACGCGCAGAAGCTGAAGCTGCGACTCGTCGCCTCACGCGTCAATCTTGGCAAGAATTTGCAAAAGACAAAGAGAAGACTTCGTTGGCTTTTCTATATGACTTAAACCGCGTCCTACCCCTACAAGAACCACCTGGTCCGATAAGTTACAGTGTTCCTTTGACGGTGCGAGGCGAACCCATAGGAGAGATGGCAGTTGCCGGTCTAGAAGAAATGTCTCCTGAAATGACCGAGCTCATGCAAACAATTGCTGCCCAGGTAAGTTTACACTTGGAAACCGTTCGTTTAACAGAAGAATTGCAAAAGCGTGCCTTAGAACTCCAAGAACTCGACCGGCTGAAGTCAGCGTTTCTGGCCAACATGAGTCATGAGTTACGCACACCGCTCAACTCCATTCTCGGTTTTGCTGATGTTATCTTGGAAGGCATTGACGGCCCCCTAACCCCTGAGATGGAGAACGATTTACGCCTGATTCAGAAAAACGGCCAACATCTTTTAGCGCTGATTAACGATGTGCTTGACATGGCCAAGATTGAAGCAGGTCGAATGAATCTCTATTTCGATCAATTCAATCTGTACGATTTGATTCAAAATGTGCTGAATATAACCACTCCCATGGCAAACAGCAAAGGGCTGGCACTGATGCTGGAACCAGATACAGAGCGCGATGTCGTTCTCGTAGCCGACGAAACCCGTATCAAGCAAGTCCTATTGAATGTTGTTAACAATGCCATTAAGTTCACCGAAAGAGGCTATGTCTCAGTCCATGCCGCGCGCGTACCTGAGGAAAAAGTTCTGATCACAGTAACGGATACAGGGATCGGTATTCCTGAAGACCAACTAGAAAAAATCTTTCAAGAATTTTCCCAGGTGGATACATCCACTACGCGCAAAGTCGGCGGAACCGGTCTGGGCTTGCCCATCAGTCGTCGTCTGGTGGAACTACATGGCGGACGCATGTGGGCTGAAAGTGCGGGTATACCCGGACAAGGATCCGTATTCTACATCGAACTACCACTTAAAGCTAAATCAACCGAGGTGGTTGAAAAGAGAACAAGGTAACCTATGGCCCGCCCGTTATATTTGGAATGCACCTCTTGCAATCATCAACAACCATACCAACCTTTTGTCGTCCCGAAATGTGAACGGTGTGGCGCCCAATGGATGGAGACGCGCTACGATTATGCCACTTTCAAGCGAGAGATTTTGCGCGGTTTGCCTGGGCGACCGGCCAACATGTGGCGCTATCAAGATGTCCTTCCCATCGAAAACCCCTCGGCCATTGACCTATATCCGGCCGGTGGGACGCCGCTGTGGCTTTCTCAACGTTATGCACCTGCCCTAGGACATTCACGGATATACATCAAAGATGAGCGCTACGGCCCGACCAGTTCCTTCAAAGACCGACAAGCAGCCAGCGCAGTCGCTGCAATGGTGGAAAACGGCATCAAGGAAGCCGTGATTGCCTCGACGGGTAACGCTGCAGTTGCCTATGCGGCCGCTTGCGCACGCGCAGGTATCAAACTTTGGGTATTTATGACAAGCTTAGTACCCCAAGAAAAACTGCGCGAAGCGGCTCTCTTTGGCGCCGAAGTTATCCGAGTAAGCGGCAACTATGATCAAACCAAACAAATCGCTGCCCAATTTGCCCAACGACGGCATCTTTTGCTTGACCGGGGCGCCCATTCCATCCCAGCACGCGAATCCATGAAGACCATCGCCTACGAAATTGTCGAGCAACTCGCTTGGCGAGCGCCGGATTGGTATATCCAGTCCGTCAGCGGTGGCATGGGACCGATTGGCGTCTACCAGGGCTTTGAAGAGATGTTACGGATGGGGTTGATCGATCAGATTCCCAAACTGGCAGTCATTCAAGCTGAGGGTTGTGCTCCCATGGTGCGCGCATTCAAGGCCGGCAAATCGGTTGCGGAACCGGTCATCCCAGACACTTCTATCATCATCCTTTCGACAGGCGACCCAGGCGCCTCATACACCCACCTTTGGAATATAACCCAAAAATACGGCGGTGTGATGGAAGCAGTCTCCGATGCCCAAGCCTTTGATGCCATGCGTGCTCTGGCTAAAAGTGAAGGGATGGCTGTCGAACCTGCTGCGGCGGTTGCTTTTGCCGGCCTCGAAAAACTACTCAAACAAGGCGTGATTTCTCCAGAGGAGTTGGTTGTTGTCAATTGCACCGGCCATACTTTCCCAGTCGAAAAACACGTCCTAGGCGACCAATGGGCCGTGGATGTTCACCTCAGTGAGGGACAAGCTCCGGCGCCACGCGAAGGCCTTCAGGCGGCTCTTGAAAATTTGGATGAAAAAGCCACGACCGTTTTGCTGATCGACGACAACGATGATGATGCCTTGCTTATCCGTCGCCTGTTAGAAGCTCGGAAAGCCTATCGTGTTTTTCGCGCTAAAGATGGCTGGGAAGGCTTAACCATTGCCCGCCAGAAATTACCAGACCTGATTATTACAGACCTTATGATGCCGGGAATTGATGGCTTTGGTCTCGTTGAAGAATTAAAACTCGACCCACGTACGGCGCATATTCCGATTGTAGTCGTCAGCGCCAAAGATATTACCCCAGAAGAACGTGAACGCCTCAACGGCCATATTCAAGCTCTCTATCAGAAAGGATCACTTCCTCCCCGCAAGTTTGTAGAACAGGTCGTACAAGCGATTGAGGAGAAGGAGAGCAGATGATATGGGCAGAACCATTCTCTACATCGAAGATAATCCAGATAATATGATGCTGATCAAGCGTGTGATGGACTGCAGCGGCTTCATCCTACACCAGGCATTTAGTGGGCAAGAAGGCTTAAAAATCATCACTTCCGAACCGATTGACTTAGTCCTTTTGGATATTAACCTTCCAGATATTGATGGCTATGAAGTGACCCGTAGAATCCGTCAAAGTCATCTTCCTTATGCCTCCCGAATTCCTATTCTCATTCTTACAGCCAATGTTCAACACTCCGATATGGAAAAAGCTTTGCAAGCCGGAGCCACAGAATTTATCACTAAGCCGGTTGATGTCTTTGCTCTCTGCGAAAAAATCGAATCCTATCTTTCGTCTTCTTCACATTCCTAAAAACGCGTAAAGAGTTTCGATATGGGCAATGTTATCCTTTACATTGAAGATAATGCCGATAATATGCTTTTGGTCAAACGAGCCTTGGAAGCCCGTGGCTATCGTCTCTTAGAGGCCACAACGGGACAACAAGGTCTAGAAATCGCTGAACGCGAAAACGTTGATTTGATTTTGTTAGACATCAACCTACCGGATATTGATGGTTATGAAATTGCTCGCCGTCTGCGTCACCATAAAAAAACATCGCTGGCATACATTCCAATTATCGCCATCACCGCTAACGCGCTCAAAGGCGATGCCGAAAAAGCGCTCGAAGCAGGATGCGATGTGTACATGGCCAAGCCCATCAACATTCGTGAGCTTTGGGCGCAAGTCGAAGGCCTGTTACCTTCCGAGAGTTAGCCAGTATGCTCGGACAGATTTGTTTGAAAAACTATTTGAAGGGGGAACCAAAAAAAGCCAGAACCACAGGCTTATGAGGCGTGGGATCGCTTGATTTAATGGGTCACATATATTGACCTTCCTTCGCGCGCCCTCGACCCCTTGGCAAACTCCGACAGTAGACCAAAAACGAAAGGTTCTGGTGAAAAACACGGCAAACGAACTCATCTCAACATTCGCCCATTCGTACCGCTTGTTCGGCCCCTGTTGTATATCAGATAGAGTGTAAAAATCCCCTTTCAAAACCCGGAACATCGCGCTGTTTCACAAAAGTTCATATCCTAGTTCCGGTCTCCTAGAAAATGACGAAATTCTCTTCCAATCCTCCTCTTCTCGCAAAAGTTCACAGTTCAAAGTATTAAGTTGACAAAACGGGTCAAATTTATTAAAATATAACAAATTAAGGCACAAGCATCCTACCTAGTAGGTTGCAAACTTTCTTGGAGCTGAAAAATGGAAAAGGAAGATCAACCACCCCAACCAGGCACAGGTAATCTTTTAGCGAAAGCCAGTCTCGTAGGGGGTATTCTCGGTTTTCTTCTTCCATGTGGGGCAGTCCTGGTGTTAGGTTTAGTGTTGAATAACGTTCTGATGGCAACGTTGGGGATGGAAGCATCCAATATTGTAAATTACGTTGTTCCTTTGTGTCTTTGGGGAACTGCGCCGCTTGGTATTCTACTAGGGATTTTGTCATTGCGAAAGCGCTCGCCTGATGATGTAACATCGAAATCCACCGCTATCATAGGAATTAGCTTGGGGATAGCTTCTTTTCTCTGCGTGTTTTTGCCTATATTGTTATTCTTTTGGTTTTCGTCTAGTTGTATCCGAATGGGTGGGTGTTGAATCTCGGGCATGATTTAGCATGAGACGGCAGTGGCATGACGCGGTTCTCTTTGGATTGGTGGGGTTGGGTAGCGGTCTCGTAGCCGTGATAGCAACGGTTGTTTTGGCATTTGGTTTTTCTCTCCTGCTTGCAGCTTCTGTTGTCTTCGCCATGACAGGTGGTGGAGATTTAGATATCCTTATCTCCACGGTAGAATATCTCTTCCTTCCCCTCGCAGGGGCGTTAGCAGGATTAGTAGGTGGAATGGCCGGACTGACGATGCTGAAGCGTCTTTGGCAACCCTCACGCCGCTGGCAGTGGGGATGGATGCTTGCATGGATGTTGGGTGGAATGGTTGTCTGGTTTGCACTTTGGATCCAACGGGATGCTTTGAGTTCCAGCATGCTCTTTATTGCCAGTCTGTTGGCCTGGATATTGCTGGCAGAGACATTCGTTGCCGTTTTGTTGGTGATTGCTCCCCCCTGGAAACGATAATCATCCAAAAGCGCTTGGCTCTCCTAAATCACTTCCTGATGAACGTTTCACCTCATCTTGGTGATGAGCATCCACAGCTGACTATTCCACTTTTCGGCCAATCACGATGTTGACAATCAGAATCTCAAAGAGCAACATGTGACTTGGATGCAATTCATCTCAAAACTTCTTGCGGAACTTTCAAAACTTGTATGTACTTAGAGTAGCGGTCAGTCATTTGGCTCACTTTTTGTTGGTTTGCTCATTGCAAACGCGCACCTGATGACTGACCTTTTTGTTTCATGAGCACCGTAGAGAATCGTTTATAATTTCCCTCATGAATCCCTTCTTCCTCGACCCGAAGATTGAACGCCTCCCACCGGAGAAAATGCGCATCCTTGCACTGCATGTCGAATCCTACCCTGATGGCCGACGCCTGCGCATTCGTCTTGAAATCACCCCCTTTCAAAAACGTCCTGAGCTTGAGCTAGAACTTACCGATCGACAAGGCCTACCCTGTGGCTCGGTCAGCCTCATCGAGCCGATGAGCTGGTCGCTTGAACTGACCATGCACATACGGAATAAGCAAGACACAGTCATCTCACCTCTCACGCTCACAGCCATCCTTCTCTATCCTGACATCGGTGAAATTGACCGTCGCCAGATCACCTTCGATATCCCCCTGTCTGCATGATACCCATTGACGATGCCATCCCAACTCTATTGCTTCGAACGCGCAATGCACTGCTTGCCTTGTGTTTTTTGCTTTGTATTTTCCTCACAAGCCTGCTTGCATCTTGTCTCCCGATCTCCAGTCCACCTACCTCGACCTCTACTCCGTCCGAGACAGCCACAATTACAGAAACGCCCTCCCCTGTGCCAACCCAGACTCCCTGGATCATCACCGCGCCGGTAGAAGTCACTCCTCCAAGTACACCGCAACCGACCGGCACGTTTATCTTGTCTTTGGCAGAGGGCGGTTACTATCACCTCTTCGCTTATGCTCCTGACTCGCTTCCTCTAACTCGCCTGACCAACGGACAATGGGATGACATCACTCCCGCTATTAGTCCCGATGGGACATGGGTGGCCTATTCTTCCCGTCAAAACGGATATTGGGACCTCTACCTGCTCAACTTACAGGATGGCGGTATCCTACGTCTGACCGACACACTTGCCTACGATGCGGCGCCCTCTTGGTCCCCAGATGGTGTCTGGCTGGTTTATGAGACATATGGCCAAAACAGCTTAGAGATTGCCATTCGCCCCGTTGCTGATCCCAACGCCGCACCGATTCTCGTGACAAGCGACTCTTTTCTAGATTCCTCTCCAGTCTGGTCGCCACGAGGGCGACAGATTGCTTTTGTCTCCAATCGCTCTGGCGAACCAGAAATTTGGCTGAT
>JANWWB010000376.1 GCA_025056515.1 Anaerolineales bacterium | reverse complement strand
AGAGTTCTATATGTTGGGCCTGCCCTTGCTCTATTGGTGCCTGAATAGCGCGCTAGGTATGCGCATGGCTGTACTGCTGATGGTCAGCGGAACATTGAATAGCGCTTTTAAGTTATTCTTTCATGCGCCGCGTCCCTATTGGATTGATAACACCCTCCAGGCCTTTGCGGAAGAAACTTCGTTTGGTCTTCCTTCTGGTCATGCTCAAAATGCAGTAGCTATGTGGGGCAGCATGGCAGCGCACCTCAAGCGTAACTGGATATGGCTGATAGCAAGTCTGTTGGCATTCCTAATCGGTATTTCCCGAATCTATTTAGGAGTGCATTTCCCGCACGATGTCGTCGCTGGTTGGCTGATCGGCACGATTATCTTGTGGTTGGTTGTATCCTTCTGGCAGCCCATCTCCTCATGGACAGCCAAACAATCCCTTAGCCGCCAAATCCTGTATGCTTTTGTCCTCTCGCTCCTGCTCTTACTTCCACCAATTGCAGCTTTCAGTTGGCTCAAACTCAGCAATTGGCAAGTGCCAACTGATTGGGCTGCTTTTGCCTCCCAAGCAGTTTCTTTAGAAGGCGCCCTAACCTCTGCCGGCACGCTCTTGGGGCTGTTAGCCGGTGTGGCCTGGATGAATGCGCAAGGTGGTTTCTCAACACAAGGCACCTTGCGACAACAAATCTTGCGTTACGTGGTGGGACTTGTGGGCGTTTTAGCGATTCGATACGGCCTCAAGGCCATTTTTCCAGATGGCGAAGCCTGGCTACCCTGGCTGCTGCGTTATCTGCGTTATGCGCTCATTGGATTTTGGGTAGCCGGAGGCGCTCCCTGGCTTTTCCTGAAACTTCGCTTGGCTGTGCATCGTCTCTAACTTTGCGGTTGCTTTACAACTGCTTGGTGAAGCGTTGCAGTCTGATATAATGTCGATTTCGAGACCGATATGAATTCGACACTCGAACGAGGCACTCTTCTTCATAAACGCTATCGCATTGTAGAAATCCTCGGTCAAGGAGGAATGGGTTCGGTCTATCGCGCCATAGACGAGAACCTGGGCGTAGATGTAGCCGTCAAGGAAAATCTCTTTACCACAGAAGAATACGCTAGGCAGTTCCGTCTTGAAGCGGTTATCCTGGCCAATCTACGCCACCCCAACTTACCTCGCGTGACCGACCATTTCGTGATTCCGAATCAGGGGCAATACCTGATTATGGACTACATTGAGGGGGAAGACTTGCGCCAGCGGATGGAACGCGTCGGAACCATTTCTGAAGAGGAAGCCATTCTGATCGGAGCGGCGATGTGCGACGCGCTCCATTACCTGCACACACGCAAACCCCCGATTATTCATCGAGATGTCAAACCCGGGAACGTACGGATTACGCCAGATGGACATGTTTATTTGGTGGATTTTGGATTGGCCAAACTGGTCAAAGGTTCGCAAGCAACAACCACCGGCGCGCGAGCCATGACGCCGGGCTACTCTCCGCCTGAACAGTACGGTACGGCACGCACCGATCCGCGCACCGATATTTACTCTCTGGGAGCTACGCTCTATGCTGCCTTGACGGGTGTTATTCCCGAGGACGGACTGGCACGCGCCATGGATAATGTCGAATTGACCCCGTTACGCAAGCGCAACCCCAAGGTCTCGCGGCGATTGGCCGCTGTCATCGAAAAAGCCATGGCTATTCGTCCAGAAGACCGTTATCAAACTGCCGAAGAGTTCAAACAAGCCTTACTCGCTGCAAATAGCAAAACTCAGCAGTTAAAGGGAGAGGTTGTTGTCAGTCCGGCTCCACACGTGCCCCCAGAAGAAGTCCCGGTTGTACCACCACCTGCGCCGGTTGAGAATCGGGTCCCCCCTGTGCAACCACCCCCCCAGCCGCCTTCGCAACCACCTTCCCAGCCAGGAGGTAGATGGAGCACAGGTTTTTGGGTTTTCTTCTCCTTCTTCCTGCTCACCATCTTGATTGGGTTGCTGGGATTAATCGTCTTTTGGTCTCCTGTCTCAAGGGCTTTCCTGGGGCTGTTGGCCAGCGATACTCCGTCTCTCTTCCAAACTGCCTTCCCGCTGGACTTCACGACTACACCTACTGCGCTCCCCACGGAAACGAGCAATGTCGCCATTCAAGCGACAGCCACCCAGACGGCAACATTGACTCCGACGCCTTCCAAGACGCCAACCGGCACATTTACTCCCACAGAGGGTCCGACCTTCACATTTACCCCTACCTGGCGCGGCGGTGGATATGGGCAGTTGGCTATTGTCTCTCTGCGGACGGGTGTCCCGCAAATCTTCTTGATTAATTCAGACGGCAGCGGGATGAAACAGATTACCAACATGCCCGATGGCGCTTGTCAACCCAGTTGGTCGCCAGACGGGATGCGCCTCGTCTTCATCTCCCCCTGCCTGCAACGGCAAAAGGAATATAGCGAGTCGCACCTCTATACTATCAACGTTGACGGCAGCGGTTTGACCCAACTTCCTATTCCTTTAGGCGGCTTTGAACCGGCCTGGTCACCAGATGGTAATCGTATCGCCTTCACATCCAAAATGGACGGCACGTTTCAAATATACGTGCTGAACTTGCTAGATAACTCCATAGCCCAACTGACCACCCAGTCGAGCGACACGAAACTGCCGATTTGGTCTCGTTACCCTGCTTGGTCCCCTGAAGGGACGCAAATCATTTACTCCGGCTATAGCCACCTGACCAAGGCCTGGCAGATTTGGGTGATGAGTGACGCAGGCAAGGGCCCTAGCCGTCTTATCTATAGCGATGTGATATATTACGACTTTCAGCCGGTCTGGGGCCCCGATGGGCGCACCATCTTATTCAATCAAACGCGCGGCCCGCAACAGCTTGGCTGGTTGATGAAATTTGACTATGAACAGCGTGCCACAACCCTCTACGGTTCGCGTTTTATCAACGGCAATTTTGTCGCCAATGTAGATATTTCACCGGATGGCTATTGGCTTGCTTTTGATAGCCTAGGGCCAGATGGCATCAACTTCTATGTTTATCTGATGACAATTGGCGGTCAACAACGAGGGCGGTTGACCTCCTATCCGGAACAAGAATTTGATCCAGCCTGGCGACCTTTGCGTAAGTGAGAAAGCTTATGAGCAAATTCTTGGCGCGGTTAGCATCTCAAACAACCCTGGTGGCCGATGGAGCAACCGGTACGAACCTTCAAAAGCGCGGCCTCAAGCCGGGGACACCCCCCGAAGAACTCGTGCTTGACCAACCTGACTGGATCTTGGACTTGGCTTCGGCCTTCGTAGAGGCCGGTTCCGATATTATCCTGACCTGCACTTTTGGTGGCACACGCATTCGCTTACGCGAATCCCAATACGCCGACCGAGTGAGTGAAATCAACCGCTGCGCGGCCGAATTGGCCCGTCAAGCCGCTTCGGCTCGACCAGATGTCCTAGTTGCCGGTTCCATCGGACCAACCGGAGTGCTCTTGCAACCTTATGGACCGCTTTCCGTCGAAGAGGCTGAATCGGCGTATCGAGAACAAGTACAAGCTCTGGTACAAGGTGGTGTTGATCTGTTGCTGATTGAAACGCACTTTTCGTTCGAAGAAGCCGACGCCGCCTTTCGCGCTGCTCGTTCGGTGACCGATTTGCCAATTGTGGTCTCCTTTAGCTATGACCGAGGCGTTCGTACGATGATGGGCGTCAAACCTGCCGATATGATTCGCCACTATAAAGCCATGGGGGCTGCAATGGTGGGCGCGAATTGCGGTACAACGCTCGAAAATATGGAGAAAATCATCCAAGACTATGCTTCTGCCGAGCCTGCTTTTCCCTTGTGGGCCAAACCGAATGCAGGCTTGCCGCGCCTTGAAGGCGATGTCACCGTGTTCGACATCTCCCCATCGCAAATGGCCGAATTTGCGCGGCGATATGTCGAATCAGGGGCGCGGGTGGTAGGTGGATGTTGTGGCTCAACACCCGAGCATGTTGCGGCAATTGTCCAGGCAGTCAAGTAATTCGGCTTACTTTGTTGCCCATAGAGTGACTTTCTCTGTTAGACTCATCCTCGGCTAGGGCAAAACCTATCCCAGCCTCAGGCCAAGGCTTTGTCTCAAGCAGATCTTATGAGAAGAGAGGAGACGTTTCTTTCTTCACGCCAGATTGACCTTGAGTTGTACTGCTTTCTCAATCTTCTCGACAACTTGGTCAAACGGTACAAACTCTTTCTTAAAAGTAGCGCCCTACCTTTCCCCTCATCTTCTCCCACCTCCCTGGGGGAGCAGTCAGCACAGGGAAACATACGCCATCCAGTGATTCCCCTGCCAACAACGGCAAACATCCAAGCAAATTCTCCCTTATACTAGAGCGGCTTGAGCAACCTCGATGGGGTCGAAAACCACCTCTTCTTTGCCGGTTAGTTTCTCATTGACCTTTTTGACAATCAAATCTAAATGACCGGAGTGGGCTACATAGTCAAGGTCATCCGCTGGCACAGTGAGCACCGGACAAAGCGTGAAATTTGCAATCCAAGTCTCATAGAGATTATTCAGGCTTTGCAAATAATCAGCCGGGATCGTTCGCTCATAATCCCGTCCGCGTTTTCCGATACGCTGGATTAGTGTTGGCACTGAGGCACGAAGGTAGATAACCAGGTCGGGTGGCGGTAAGAATTCCACCAATGTTAGATAAAGCTCCCGATATGTCTGATAATCCCGCGGACGAATGTGACCCTGCAGGAACAGGTTATGGGCAAAGATTTCTGCATCCTCATACACAGAGCGGTCTTGAATCACCGAGCCAGGATATTGGGCGATTTGGTAATGTGCTCGCAAGCGATGTGTCAAGAAGAAGATTTGCGAATGAAAAGCCCAAGCTTTCATATCGCGATAAAAATCGGCTAGATAGGGATTTTCTGCAATCGGCTCAAAAAAGGGCGTCCAGCCCATCTTCGCCGATAGCATCTCCACCAGGGTCGATTTGCCTACCCCAATATTGCCGGCGATAGCGATGAACTTTTTCATACGTTAGCCCTCGATCTTATTTGTTTTGCGCAAGTTCTGCTTCGATCAATTGTTTGAAAACAGCAAAGGGTTGTGCACCGATGATTTTCGTCCCGTTGACAAAAAAGGTAGGGGTGGAATTGACTCCCAAGCGCAGCCCATCGCGAAAGTCTCCCAACACCTCATCTTCGTAACGATTGCTCTCCAGGCATTTGCGGAAGGCCTCTATCTCTAATCCTAAAGCCGCGGCATAGTCCAGATAGGCTTGACGTCCGAATCCATACTGATTGCTGAACAACGCATCGTGGAACTGCCAGTAAGCATTTTGCTCGCCTGCACAGTTGGCTGCGCGCGCTGCCGGCAAGGCTTCTGGATGGCTGCTGAGCGGATAATCTCGGTAAATGAAACGAACTTGATCTCCGTATTCCTGCAAAATGCGCGGCAAAACCTCATCATGCCATAACTTGCAGTACGGACATTGATAGTCGCTAAACTCCACGATGGTCACCGGCGCATCTGCCGGGCCAAG
The DNA here is from genome assembly GCA_025056515.1 of Anaerolineales bacterium. Lineage (GTDB taxonomy): Bacteria > Chloroflexota > Anaerolineae > Anaerolineales > Villigracilaceae > UBA877. The sequence goes on along the minus strand of JANWWB010000376.1, from coordinate 47 downwards.
AGACGGGTCATCCGTCGTAGCCGCTTCGGGGAGTGTCGCCTTGTTTG